>JAFXIF010000036.1 GCA_017533325.1 Alphaproteobacteria bacterium | reverse complement strand
CGGTTTCTTAATTGGCTAAAGGGGGTGGGATTTATTCGCTATCGCTCACCCTAAAGGGTTGTTTCGGCAAGGCCTCAACATTGGCTACCGCCCGAACCGTCACGACCTCCTTGTCGGCCGCGAGCTAAAATCCACACACACCACGAACCAATAAAAAAAACCGCCATAAAGGCGGTTTCTTAATTGGTTGCGGGGGTGGGATTTGAACCTCACGACCTCCAGGTTATGAGCCTGGCAAGCTACCGGACTGCTCTACCCCGCGATAGAATAAAATTAATATATATTATTTTAAATTGAATGTCAATATATTTTTTGTTTAAATGTTAATTTTTTTTCTAACTATCAAAAAAATAAGGAATATATTTCTTTTTTTCTTGCTTTTTTAAAGGAGAGAGTCCATATTGTTTTTGTAATTATTTTTTTTAGGAGTTTCATATGAAAAAACAAATCGCTACAATTGTTATGTCATCTGCTCTCTTGCTCTCCGGTTGTGCAAGTTGGTGTGATGAATGTGCAGACGGCAGCTGTGAAGTAACTTCAAAAGTTGTTCTCCCTGCAAATGCTTTATTCGCTTTTGATTCATCAGTTTTAACACAAGATGGTGTTGCTGCTTTAGCTCCTGTTGTTGAAAGAATGACAGCTGATAAATCAGAAAAAGTTATGGTTAAAGGTTATACAGATAGCACAGGACCTGCTTCTTATAACTTAGGTCTTTCTGATCGTCGTGCTCAATCTGTTGCTTCATACCTCGAATCTCAAGGTATTTGTGCAACACGTATCACAACAGAAGGTTATGGTGAAGAAGATCCGGTTGCTTCAAATGAAACAGCTGCCGGTCGTGCACAAAATCGCCGTGCTGAAGTTGTTACATACAAATAATTTTATGCTTATAAAAAAAGGCGGAACGTTTGTTCCGCCTTTTTTTTGACTAAAAATAAATAAAATTATTCCATTTTTATTTTGAGTATGTTATAATTTTAGATATAAGGAGACGAAAATGAAGAAAATATTATTTTTATGCACGTTTCTTTGTTCTGTTTTGCCAGCTCGGGCTGACTTTGAAGCCGGAGAAGCTTTTTTTGAACAACAAAATTATTCCAGTGCGTTAATGGAATTTTTGCCGTTAGCTAACAGTGGTGATTTTCGTTCACAGTATTATGTCGGATATCTTTATTTAAATGGCTTGGGTGTAACTCAAAATGTTAAAGAAGGGCTAAAATATCTTCAAAAATCTTTAGACCAAAATTATGATATGGCTCAATCATTAATGGGCTTTTTGTATGAAGAGGGGCATATTTTACCTCAAGACAAAAAAAAGGCCGTTGAACTTTATTATAAAGCCTCCGCCCAAAATAATGCATCAGCTAACTTAAATTTAGGAGTGATGTATTATAACGGCAACCATGTTGATCAAGATACCAGTATTGCTCTTGAATATTTTAAAAAAGTTCCGTTGGATGAAAAGCCGATTGTTGCCAGATATCTTGGTGAAATTTACTTAAATAATCCGGATTTTAGAGATTATGCAGGGGCATTACAACACTATAGATATGCGGCTAAAGAAGGCGATTTGGATTCATTTTTTGCTTTAGGTGAAATTTACAGAAAAGGAACCGGTGTTGCAAAAAGTATTTCAAGTGCTATGCCTTATTACCATTATGCAGCCTCAAAGGGATATGCGCCGGCGCAATATATGTTAGGTATTATTTATGCGAATGGTGATGGCGTTTCAAGAGATGTTCCAAAAGGGTATGCTTGGTTGTCATTAGCTGCTGAACAACATTTTACAAATGCGCAAACGGCTCTTGATCAGCTATCCGGTAGTATGTCCTTATATGATTTTGACCAAGCGCGTCGAGAGATTTTTTTAATTCAGGAAAATGAACTTGGAAAGGTTGAAATGCCGCCCATTTATGTTTCAAATATCGATTCGGCAGCAAGTGTCGGTACGGCTAAACCTAAAGCAAGAAAAAGAAGACGCGGAATCCGTTCGAGGAGGAATTGATGATTACAAATTTATTTAAGTCACTTTTTTCATTTAATTTGGCAACGCTTATTGGAGGGCTTGTCGGGTTAATTATGTATGCTAATTATACCGGATCAATGCCTTTGCCACCACTATTGTTTTCTCAAAAACTTTATTTAGTTTGTTTTATTTTTGTGTTAATGTTTCATTTTTTCTTATGGATTTTTTTAGACAAGGCAAGTTTTTTTAACTTTAAAAACAGAATCAGAGAGTTATTGGTTGATTATATCTGTTTAATGTTTATGTTGACGTGTTCTTGTGCAACAGCCTTTTTATTTAATACATTTTATTAAAAATCATCTTGGGTTTTGGAATATGTTTTATATGTCGGAACGAATTGGAGTTCCGGCATATTTTGTTCTGTCCATTTTAATTCTTGTTGAGTGAGTAATTGTCTTTCTTGTTGCGTTTTTTTATACCCGATACTTTTTAAATATTGATTATATTTTTCAAACAAACCGTTATCTTTTGCTGTTACATAAAGAGGTTTTAATCTGGCATTTAAGCCGTTTGGTTCTTTAAAAGCAATCGTTTTAAATTGAAGGGAAACTTCATTTTTTGCAACCAAAATTCCTTTAATAACATTCATATTATGTTCTTGATTAAAGATAAGGTCTAAATTAAATGAAAAAGTATCTATATTTGAAAGAGCCAATGTTAACAGGGGTTTTTGAAATATATCTGTAATTGGTTTATATTCCTCAAGCTCTTTGATGATATTTATATTATGTGTTTTTCTTAAACTGTGAATCACGTCAATTTGGGCATTTGTTAAGGAAACCTGCAAATTATTTTTTTCCTTTTTTAAAACCATTTTATCAATATGATTTTCAAAAGAAAAAGTATCAAATGTGACTTGATAAAAAATTAAACTGTTTCCAAAAAGTGATTTTGAAACGCTTTTATAAGATATATCGTTTTTTGACAAGCCTGTTGTTTTAAAAAATTGATTAACAGCTGATTTTGTTGCAAAATTTTGATAGAAAGCAAACACAAAAATCATTAAAATAAGAATAAAAAAGTAAAGATAAAATATCTTGGCTTTTTTCAAATATGAGGTGTTTTTTTTCATCATTGAAGTGTTTCGCTTTCTTTGGGATCATAATTTTGAATGGTGGATGGAAGAATGCTTCCATAATAATTAGAATCAAGATTTTCAAAAGAATTAAGCATGCCGGTTATCTGATACCAACCGCTTTTAAGTGCGTGATCTTCTATTTTTAAGGGCAGGGGTAAGTTGGTGAAACTTTGATTATAAGTATTATCTTGAATATGGACAATAGCTTTAATCGGAACCGCTTCTCTTTTGATTTTTGATAAAATGCAAAGATGCATAACAGGGGAAGAACTTTCAGCGTATAAAGAAGTTGGTTGCTGATAGTTTTTCTTTGGTTCGGGTATTAAAAATTGAGGGTTTTCAAAAGGTTCATCATTTAAATCCAAAAGTTCTTCTTCTGATGTTCCCTCTTGCTTTGTAAAAGAAGTCGAAGGTTGCTCCTCTGATTCAAAAGAAATTTCTTTTTTGGGAGATTCAAATGAAATATTTTGAGATTCTTTTTTCACTTTGAAGGGAAGTAAATTAATTTTTTTTGCGATTGTTTTTCTTAAAACATCTAAATCTTTTGTATCCGGTGCAGAAACATTTGTTAATGTTGCCGTTTCAATCGTTTTTTCATAAAAACCAGAGCGTCTTAAAGCATCTTCTTGCCATTTTACTTTTTGTGTATTTGTCCTTAAATCCATTTCAGCATAAAAGATAATTTCATCTTGTTGCGGTTCAATAACCGGACTGACAAAAAGCATAACCTTTTCTTCGGTTGGGCAAAGGGAGCGAACTTGTTTTTCAATTTCTTTAAAAATGAGATTTAATTTTTTCTTGTCGGCAAAAATGGGAATGTTTTCGGTAACAATAAGCAATTTAAAGGGATTACATACTTGAAAAGAACCATAATTTCCCGTTTTATCTCGTTTAGACACCATTTGCCCAATATAATCTAATTGATACGTTTCATCTCTTGAAAGTAAAAAAATGGCTTTTTGATCGCCGTTATTTTCGGGAAATCTTGTTAAAAACGGTGATTTGACAAAAGTTTGACCAGTCCAATATCCATAGGAAAAATATCCATATAGCTGTTCAACCGGTTGGGAAAAGGCGTTTAAAATAGTTAAATCATGATAGCCGTCTAACCACCCTTCTTCGGAACAGGAAACATCGTCACTTTTAAAATGCCAACCTTTAACATTTTCGTCAGTTAAATATCGAATACTGCAAGACCCATCTTTTGTTGATATTTCTTTTTCATCAACAAAATCAGCAAGCACCGGTCCGGTAAAGGCAAGTGTTGAACAGATCAAAAAAGCTAACTTTAAAAAAAACTTTTTTTGCATAAGCATATTATACAAGAATAATCAAAAAAATCAACAGCTCTTTTTTATAAAATGAATTATTGTCCGCTTGGAAGAGCAATGCAATTCATATAATGTTTTTTTAGCGTTTGACAAGCTTTTTTTGCTTCTTCTCTGTTTTTAAATCCATATAAACGAGCGCGAATAAGCGGTGAGGCTTCTGGTGTATGGATATTTGATTCCGGCATATTCAAAATTTTTGCCGCTCTTTTTGCTTGATTGAATGCTGCATCAGCCGTTCTGAAGGCCCCGACTTGAATTCCTTGATTTAAAGGCGTTTCAGGTTTGGCTTTTGTAGGTTTGGGTATCAACGCATTAATAACGGCTTTAGGTTCATCTTGTTTTGGGGTAATTATTTCTGGTTCAATAACCGATTCTGTTTCTTTTATATCTTCAACAATAACTTGAGGCGCTGTTTCTTGTAAAACAGGTTCCTGAGTGTTATTTTCATTTGTTTTCGGTTCTTGATTTGGTTGATAAATCACTTCTTGTTGAAGTTCTTCTTGTTCTGATTCGTATGTGCTGCCTTGTTCAATTTCTTGTGCCGGATAAATTTGATTTGTCTCAGCGGCGATAGCTTGTTTTGACCCGAAAGGATTTAATTGCAATAAACTGGAACGATTAATGGGTTTGCCTGATTTAATAACGGCATCTAATCTTTTGGCCATAATTTTAAGTTCCGGAGTTAAATCCGGTTTTTGAAGGAGCGCCTTTTTATTTAAAAGATTTTTTTTGGCGTTATTATTTTTATGTTGACTGATTTTTGAAAAACCATTGTCAAGTAAGCGCATGGCCTGTCTGTCTCGTTGGGCAACTGTATCCCCGCCGATAACAACGGAAACCAAACGGTTGTCATCTCGTTTGGCGGTGGAAATAATGTTATATCCGACAGCTGAAATATAGCCGGTTTTTAAACCTTCGGCACCGGCATATCTTTTTTGAACATGGTTATGTGTTCGATAAACGCGCCCTTTATAAGTGAATGATTTTTTGGAAAATAATTTATAATATTTTGGAAAATGGTGAATCATGGCCATTGTTAAAATCGCCATATCCTGAGCGGTTGTAACCTGATCGGGATTGTGTAAACCGGAAGCGTTTTTAAAGGTTGTTTCTTTTAATCCCAAATTTCTGGCCGTTTTCGTCATCATGCGGGCAAATTCTTCTTCAGAAGGGGCAAGAGCTTCAGCTAAAACAACAGCGACATCATTTGCAGATTTGATAATTAATGCCATAATGGCATCTTTAACGGAAATGGTTTGACCGGCACGAACGTAAAGTTTTGATCGAGGTTGTTTGGCGGCTTTTAATGAAACGGGGAGTCTGTCTTCCATTTTTAAAATACCGCGTTCAATGGCGCTAAAGGTCATATAAAGCGTCATAACTTTTGTAAGCGAAGCCGGGTATTGTTGCTCTGTTGCATTTTTTGAAGCTAAAATTAAACCACTTTTTGTGTCGGCAACAAGTGTGGATACGCTGGCCTCAGACATAACCGGCAATAATAACACAGATGCCAAAAGTATAGATTTAACGAATCCCATTTTTAAACCCCTGAAAAAATCCCTATATTGGCAGTATAAACACATTTAATTTTTTTTACAAGAAATAATCGTTGATTTTGAAATATTTTTTCAGCATACTTTATCTATGATAAAAAAATTAAAAGGAATTGAATTTTTAAAAGAAAAAATTAAGAACGTTTCAAAAAAAGCCGGTGTCTATCGTATGCTTGATGAAACAGGCAAAGTTCTTTATGTCGGTAAGGCAAAAAATCTTCAAAAACGGTTGACGAACTATACGCAACCGGAGCGTCTTTCCCATCGCATTAAGCAAATGGTGAGCGAAACGAGCGATCTGATTGTGATTGAAACGGCTGGGGAAACAGAAGCGTTTTTGCTTGAAAACGATTTGATTAAAAAATATCATCCGTTTTATAATGTGTTATTAAAAGATGATAAAAGTTATCCTTATATCGTGATAACAAGTGAAAAATATCCAAAATTAATCAAATATAGAGGAAGCCGAAAATTAAAAGGAACATATTTTGGCCCGTTTGCCTCCGGATTGGCGGTAAAACAAACGTTAACTGAGCTTCAAAAAATCTTTGGATTACGGGTTTGCTCCGATTCGTATTTTAAAAACAGAACAAGACCTTGTTTATTATATCAAATCAAAAGGTGTTTGGGCCCTTGTTGTCACTGTGTGCCGGATGAAATCTATCAAAAAAGTGTTCAAGATGCAAAATCTTTCATGAAAGGCGAAAATCAAGAAATTCAGTTGCGCCTGAAAAAAGAGATGGAAGAGCTTTCTTTGAAAATGGAATATGAGCAAGCCGCTTTAATCAGAGATAAAATTTTGGCCTTAAATCATATTCAAAACACGGATGCGGAAATAGTGATTAAACATACGGATTTAATTGCTTTTTATGTTGACGGAACAAGAGCCGGTATTGAAGTCTTTTTTTATCGAGGAGGAAGAGCGGAGGGGAACGTTTTTCATTTGCTCAATGATATTGATGAAGAAGCGCCCGAAGAATCATTAGCTTCTTTTTTGCTTCAGTTTTATGACACGGTTTTGCCGCCAAAATATGTTTTGCTTTCATGCAAAGTTCCAAAAGGCTTAGAAGAAGCTTTAAGTCAAAAAACAGGGACGGTTATTCATGTGGAGGAAGCGCCAACTCGTGGAGCTAAACATAAATTAATGACTCAAGCACTTAAAAATGCAAAGCATGCATTTGAGAGGGAATTAAATGAAAAAGATATCAATGAGCAAGCATGGGAAGAATTAAAAAAATTGCTTGAAATTGAAACACTTGAAACGGTTGAAATATATGATAACAGTCATATACAAGGCGCTTCGGCCGTTGGAGCTTGTGTATCTGCCTCGGTAAGAGGTTTTGAAAAAAAGAATTATCGCCGGTTTAATATAGACGGAACAATGGCTAAAACAAATGATGATTTCGGCATGATGAAAGAGGTTATGTATCGCCGGTTGACAAGAGGGATAAAAGAAAACAACTTGCCGAGTGCCATGTTGATTGATGGTGGAAAAGGTCAGCTATCTTCGGTTTTGGAAATAATGAATGAGCTAAAAATAAAAAATATTGCGGTTTTGGCTGTTGCCAAAGGGGAAGAAAGAAACAAGGGAAAGGAAACGCTTTTTTTGGGAACAAGACCAAATGAGGAAATTCACCTTGATTTAAAGAGTGATTTAATTCATTTGATTCAACGGCTTAGGGATGAAGCTCATCGATTCGCGATAGGGTCGCATCGAAAAAGACGGGCGCAAAATATGTTTCATGAATCGATTTTGGATATTGAAGGTGTGGGGGCAAAAAGAAAAAAAGATTTACTGGCTTATTTTGGCTCTGCAAAAGCAATTGCGGGGGCTTCGTTGGAGCAAATTATGAAAGTTGATGGAATAAGTGAAAAAATTGCAAAAAAAATCTATACATTTTATCATGATTAGCGTATAAGGAAAAAAGAGAATTTATTTAAGAGGTAAAAAAATGGCCACGACAACAAAAACAAACAAAAAATCAGTTAAAAAAACAACAAAAACAACTTCAAAACAGGTAAAAGTCAAGAAAAAAACACCGACTGTTGCTGTTAAAACAGAGGCGGTTGTTGAAAAAGAAATTAAGCCGATTGAGGTTGAAAAAGTTGTTGTTCAAGAGCAACCTAAAAAGCCTTTTGTGAATAAAGAAATTGTCGAGCAAGTTAAAAAAGATGTTAAAAAACAAATGAATATTCCAAATTTGCTCACGTTATTCCGAATCTGGGCAATTCCTGGAATTGTTTTAACATTTTTCTTTCCAACGGCATTTTGGGCATGGCTTGGGGTTGTTTTGTTTGCGTTGGCCGGAATAAGTGATTATTTAGACGGATATTTAGCGCGCCATTGGAACCAACTTTCTCGTTTTGGTCGTGTTTTGGATCCGATTGCTGACAAATTGCTCGTCGGCGCCATGTTGTTGATGTTGGCTTATACGGCACGTTTGGGTGATTGGGGCATTATTCCTGCTGTTGTGATTTTATGTCGTGAAATTTTGGTTTCAGGATTGCGCGAATTTTTGGCGGAAATCAAGGTCGGTTGTCCGGTAACAAGATTGGCTAAATGGAAAACAGCTTGCCAAATGATCGCTTTGCCAATGTTAATGGTTGCAGAACCGAATTTCAGCGGTATGTATGCTTCAGCGTTTTATACCTTAGGTCAAATTGCCTTATGGGGTGCTGCTATTTTAACCGTTATGACCGGATATGATTATTGGAAATCTGGGCGTAAATATATGGATGAATAAATAATTTATTTTAAATAAAAAAAGAGCGTTACTTTTGTGGCGCTCTTTTTTTGTTTGTTTGATAATAAAATCAATGCCTTATTTTGAATTTTGGGGTCGGAAATCTAACGGTCGTTTTTTATTCCTAACTTTTTCCTTTCCATACTTTTATTATACCATGGGTTTGAAATTTCGTGTCCAAAATTTTTCAAAAAAAATTGATGATTTTTT
>JAFXIF010000035.1 GCA_017533325.1 Alphaproteobacteria bacterium | reverse complement strand
CTGGGCAATCCTCGTTTTTGAGCCCAACGGCCGTTGCCGTCCATAATAATTGCGACGTGGTGGGGAATATTCATTTGATTACACCTGTTTAATTTCAACTTCTTTGGCTTTTAACATATCATCCAATGCTTTGATGGTGTTGTCCGTTAAAGTTTGAATCTCTGTTTCAAAACGTTTTTGATCATCTTCGGAAATTTCATTCGCATTTTTGAGTTTTTTAACTTCATCCAACGCATCACGGCGAATGTTTCTGGCCGAAATTCTGGCTGTTTCCGTGTATTTACCGGCAATTTTACACAACTCAATACGACGTTCTTCGGACAGTGGCGGAATAGGAATGCGAATGCATTGGCCGTCATTCATTGGATTTAATCCCAAGCCGGATTCCATAATGGCTTTTTCCACGTGTTTCATTAAGGATTTATCCCATACTTGAACGGATAACATTCTGGCTTCTGGAACGGATACGTTACCAACTTGATTGAGTGGTACCATAGAACCATAAGCGTCCACCATAATTGGATCTAACAAAGCGGTTGTGGCACGTCCCGTACGAAGACCGGCAAAATCTTTTTTTAAAGCCTCTTGTGTTTTCCCAAGTCTTGTTTGCATATCGGTTTTAATTTCTGAATAATTCATTTTAATTGTCCTTTTTTGTTAAATTGAGATGGTGCCATTATAACAGAAAATCCCCCAGTATTGCAAGCAAAAAAAACAAAGGCTTTTTCAATAAGACAATTCATCAAATAAGAAATATTAAACGCAACAATTATTCATCAATCGTTTTTTGCGGTTGTTGCAATTTTAGAACTGTTTTTTGTTCGGACACTTTTTGTGCATTTTCTGTTCCGACAATATATCCCAAAACACTGCCAAGAGCCCACCCGGCAATACTGCCGATAGCGGTAAAATAAATCAGGCGTTTTTTCAATTTTTGTATTTTTCGGTCTGTATTAATTGCCTCACGAACAGCGAAAACAATATAACTATCCATGTTTTGTTTCTCCCTTTTATATACAAAAATTGCCTCTCTTACAATAGTTTGACCTATGTGAAAGAGAAGCAATCACAGTTAATTAACTTATAAACCGCTGCTGGCTTTAGCAACTTCAGCGGCGAAATCTTCTTCTTTCTTTTCCAAGCCTTCACCCAAGTTGTAGCGAACAAAGTTTTTCAAAGAAATTTCAGAGCCGGCTGTTTTAGCAGCTTCAGCAATCACATCCTTGACTTTCTTATCCGGATCCATGATGAAAGCTTGTTCCATTAAAACAACTTCTTCATAGTATTTACGGATACGACCTTCAACCATTTTTTCGGCGATGTTAGCCGGTTTTCCGGAGTTTTTAGCTTGTTCCATATAAATGGCTTTTTCACGAGCGAGTGCTTCGGCGTCAACAGAATCAATTGTTTTGAATTTCGGAGCTACAGCCGCAATGTGCATAGCTAATTTATGACCGAGTTCTTTTAAAGCGCCTTCATCGGCAGAGCTTTCTAAAGCAACCAATACGCCGATTTTACCTTGGTTTGGAACAACGGCAGAG
>JAFXIF010000034.1 GCA_017533325.1 Alphaproteobacteria bacterium | reverse complement strand
GGCAAAAACAGACATGGCCACAGCATATGATTGTGTTATTGTTTCAAAATAAACAATAGCCAATGGCGCCAAAAACCACAATCCACCAAAAAATTGTGTTATTTTAAATAATAGGATGTTTCTGCGTATCATAAATTCCTCGTTGATCAATATAAAAAAATATATCATAATCGTTAATGTAAAGCAATCAAAAAAGTTAAAACCCAACTTCCAGCCCTTAGGGCAGGTTTAGATGGCTTGTTCAAGTTGTGATTGAAATGAAAGGCTTTCAATTAAGCAATACAACTCATCAATTTCTTTGATATTATTGGCTCGGTATTCGTTCAGCACGCTGTAGGTAAGTCAGTTTGTCATTTTTTGTCACTTTTGGTATGTTGCTTTTTCCTTTTTTAGGTGGTAAGGTGGGATAAAATCGAAGTTTTATAATTTTTTTAAGCTCTGAAAAGTTTTTTTTTCAGAGTTTTTTTTATCAACTTAAAACGAAAGGAAAAAAATGAACGTTTTTGCAAAATTTTATGATCGCATGGTCAAAACAGATCAAATCAATCAAAAAACGGGCTTACCGATTTTTAAAGAGGTTTGTTTTGTTGAGGTTCGAATTAAAAACAACTCAACAGATGTTGTTGACCAACCGGCAACGCAAGAAAATATTCGCCGGTTTGCCCCGCAATATCAGCTTTATCTTCAGTCCAAAGAAAAAGAAAAAAAAGGAACAAGTTTATCCTTATTTGCCTTTTTAACGATTGAAGAACAAGAAACTTTAAAATCTCATGGGATTTTCACCTTGGAAGAATTTGTTGCCTTGCCGAAGGATAAAGTCCAATCCCTAAATTTGATTGAGGAGCAAAAAAAAGCAAAATCTTTTGTTAAATCTCATAAAAATCAAGCTGTTATTAATGAATTAAGAAAAGAAAACGAAGCTTTGAAAGCAAAAATTGCTTCTTTAGAAGCCCTTTTATCCGATCAAAAGGAGGACGCATGAGAGATTTTATGAATGAAAAATTGATGTATCGACTGATTGAAGAGGAGGGGATGAAATTAAAACCCTATCGTTGTCCGGCCGGCAAGCTCACTATTGGAGTCGGACGCAATTTAGAAGATAAGGGCCTTTCCAATGAAGAGGCTCTTTTTTTGCTTCAAAATGATATCATTGAGGCGGTAAAAGAATTAAAAAAAGCATTTTTATTTTTTGATTCTTTGAATGAAACGCGTCAAATCGTTTTGATTGATATGTGTTTTAATTTAGGAATCAATGGCTTGAAAAAGTTTAAAAAAATGATAAAAGCACTTGAAAATAAAGATTTTTCTTTGGCTTCAAAAGAAATGCTTTCCTCTTGTTGGGCAAAACAAGTTGGCGCTCGGGCGCGCTCGTTGGCCCTTTTGATGGAAACGGGGGAATAAAATGAAACGCATAATGGCTCTTTGTTTTATTCTTTTTTGCCTTTGTTTTTTATCCTATCAGCTTGGAAAAAGTCATTCGAAAATCAAGATTATTGAAAAAGAAGTGGAAGTTATCAGATATGAAACCAGGTCAAAAGAAGAAATTTATATGCGCCCGAATGCTACTCGTGATGCTTTGCTTAAGCTCATGCGAAGCGGCGCCTTGTAAATGCCAAAAAGTTCCATATCCGCCGTTTCCCATAGCGGGCGAAAAGGTGGCAAAAGAGCTTGAAACAAAAGGCGAGATGCCTCATACGTTTGAATGGATTGCAAGACTTTATAAATTAAAGCAAATTTTATCAACCAATCAATAAAACAAGGAGTTTTTTATGAATCAACGCTCAGCGCTTGAAATGATTTTGGCTCAGCCCAAGAAAGGCGGGATGAGCAAAAGTGCCATCCTGTTGCATCAAAAACAATGTGAAGACTTTGAAAAAATGCAAAAGGAAATTAATTCGATTAAAGAAGACGTGAAAGAAATGAAAGCCGAACAAGGCCAAATGCATCACAAATTAGATGCCCTTATCGAGCTTTCAAAAAAGAAAACGTCCTTTAAAGAAAACATCAAAGAAATTTTAAACAACAAAGTGTTTTTATATCTTTTAATTACGCTTATGTGTGCCCTGTTCGGCGTTTCAGCCGGCGAAGTGGGTTTAAAGATTTTGGAATAACCTTAAAAAAAGAAAGGAATTTTTATGTCAAACACCTCAACGAGTCAAGACTTAAGTTTAAACAAAGAAAGCTTTGCCAAAAACAAAGCTTTTATTTTTTCTCCCTCTGAAGATGAAAAAGAAAAGGTTTCGTTATGGCGCAACCGTTTAGAATCAGCCTTAAAAGTATATCAACCGTATTATGATGTGATCAAACGGGCGCGCCGCTTTTATTTAGGCTTAAAGGAGCAAGAAAGCATTCATTTGCCCAACAACGCTCTTAAAGCCGGTGCCAGCTTTTTTTGGTCGAGCATTGAAACGCAAAAACCTTTTTTATATTTCAAACAACCCAAACCATATTTGGAACGGTTAAGTAAATATAACACTTCGGCAGAGCAGGTGGCTGCCAAAATTTTGGAGAGGGCACTGGAATGGACCTTAAAGCAATTTGATTTTGACAGTGTTGTCAAATATGCCCGCAACGATTACCTTATTTTCGGAACGGGGATTTTATGGGAATCTTATGAAGCTGACTTTGAAACGATTGATCTTGAAGATTTGCCTGAGCCCATCGAAATCAAAACTTCTGAAAAAGTTGTCACGCGCTATATTGACCCGCTTGATTTTGTTGCCGACACAACTCAAAACGGCATTTTTGAAAATATCGGTTGGGTTGCCAGATGTATTCATTTAAATAAAGAAAAAATAAAATCATTTTTTGGGGCTGAGGTTTTGTCTCGTTTGATTCAAAAACAAATTATCAAGGTTGATGCACCGGATGATTTTGTTTTAGATGTGTATGAAATTTGGGATAAAGAAGAAAAAAAGGTTTATTGGTTTTGCTTTGAAGCGGAAGATTTTTTCTTATCCGAGAGAAAAGACCCGCTGGGATTGTCCGGCTTTTTCCCGATGCCAAAGCCGATTTTTTCTTCCATGACGAATGATTCAATGATTCCCGTTTCTGATTTTCAAATGATTGAGGGATTATTGGAAGAATTTTCCGGCATTACCGAGCGCATGCGTTTGTTGATGAGCGCCATTAAAGTCAGCGGGGTTTATGACGCCTCTTTTTCAAGGCTCTCCGATATCTTTGATAAAGATGTGACCTTGGTTGGGCTTCATGATTTTGAACGGTTAAAGGAAGTCGGGGGCATCAAAGGCGCCATTGATTTTATTCCGATTGAGCAATATATCAAAGCGCTTGAAGTTTTGGCAACAAGAAAAGAAGCGGTGAAGCAAGAAATTTTTTATATCACCGGTGTTTCGGATATCATGCGCGGAAGCTCGGATAAAGTTGAAACCGCAACGGCCGTTGAAAAGAAAACAAATTTCGGCACGCTTCGTAACCAAGACCGGCAAAATGATATGCATCGGTTTATCATGGATTGTTATCGCATTAAAGCAGAGCTGATTTGTGAGCAATTTTCTTTATCAACGCTTGAGAGGTTTATCTCTCAAGAGGAAGGATATTCTTATGCCGATATTCAAGAAGGAGCCTTGCTTTTGAAAAACAATAAAATGCGCGATATGGTTTTAAACATTGAAACAGATGCCTTTTTTGATCAGGAAAAGAAAGCAAAAGAAACAATTTTTGCCATTGAAACCATTTCAAAAATGCTTTCAAACGGGGTAACGGTTGTGATGCAAGAACCGCTTTTGTTGCCTCTTTATCGTCAAATGATTTCAAAGGTGACAAGCCAACTTCAAGGGGCCCGTCATTTTGAAAATGTGATCGATAAAGCGTTCCTTGAAATTGAGCGGGCGCTTAAAAAAGAAATGCAAACAGCTGATTTAATGGAGGCGTCACTTCTTAAAAAACAAAGTGAAAACAATCAATCAAAATTAGATGATTTGAAATACAAGGTTGAAAAACAAGAGCTTTTTGTTAAATTAAAAGATTTGCTCTTTAAGGAAAGGGAGCTTAATTTTAAAAACAAAAAAGCAGAGCTTGATTTTCAAAAAGCCATTTTGCGCCATAAGCAAGAAGGTCTTTACTTGCCGGCGCCGATTCCGAAAGAAAGCCCCGTTTATCCGCCAAAAGAAGCTGTTATCGGTGCCAAAAACCTTCATGATTATATGATGCAAGAAAAAAATGAGGCGCAAGCAAAAAATAGTTTAGGGGGAACCCCCTCTTTGGATTTAAAGCCGTTAGAGTTACCAAAAAAGGAGGATAAATGACCTATATTTCAGGTTGTTTTAAAACACCCGTGGTGTTGCCGAACGGTAAAGAAGCTTTTTCAATGCAAGAAGTGGATTTATTTTTAAACCAAGAAGGATTGGCCATGGCTTCGGATTTCAGTGAAAGCTATTTTAAAGCCAAAAAAAGGGAAAACAATTTAAAGCAAACGCAAGAATTGTTTGATGATTTTTTAACCAACTATAAAAGGATGATTTTCTCATGACAGAAGAATTTGAAACAAACGAAATGACAAAAACTTTGAGTGAACAGGAAAATGAAACGCTTTCAACCAGAGAGTTAATGGAAAAAAATTGGGACTTGTTTGTGAAAGAAGAGGAGGCTGAAAATGCCTCTTCTTCGGAACCGCAAGCGCCTCAGCAAGAGATGGCATTTGATGCCGTTTCATATTTAAACGAAAGCTTTGAAGGGCTTAAAGAAACTTTAAACACCAGAGGGATTGGCTCCTTAAAGGATTGGTTGGAGTCTTTGGTGGAGCTTGAAAAACTTTATCAGGATTCGCCGAAAGAATTGATTAAACAATTAGCCTTATCGGCCGGTTTTGAATTGCCGAAAAAGGAAGCGGCGGCAGATATTTTAACGGCGTATGCGCTTAAAAATAACATTCCGCATGAAAAAATGATGCTGGCACTTCAACAAAAACAATCTTCTTTAAAAGAAGGGGATAGGCCTCAGATGATTGACAAATCTTTTGTTCAGCAACTGATTAAAGAGGAACTGTCCGCTTATTTAAAAGAAAAAACAAGTGAAACACAAAAAGCAAAAAACAGCTCTTTTTCGCCCAAAGGGGTGGGGCTGAAAGCTTCACTTGACAGCGCCTATACCAAAAGCGGAAAGCCCAAAACAACAAGGGAAATTTTGGAAGAAGGCTGGCGTTTATTGGGGCTTTAATCAAAAGGAGGAATGATGAAACCGGTTGGCGATAAAATCTTTATCAAACTGAAAGAAGACAAAAAATCCTCCTTGATTTTAAGTCCGTTTGCTTTAAAAAAAAATAAAGCCAATCAAGGCGAAGTGTTAGCGGTCGGCGATTTGGTTCATTCGGTTCAAAAAGGCGATTTTGTGATGTTTCATCCGTTTGATGAGCTTGAAACACCTGAAAATGACATTGTTGTTATCAGGGAAAAAAGTCTTTTGGCAATTTTAAATTAAAAGGAGCTGAAAAAATGACCAAAAGGGCGGCAGAGGGGGCGAAAATTCCCCCTCTTTTTGAAAAAGAAGAAGAAACAAAACTTTTAAAAACTTTAACACCCGTTTTGCTTTCAAAATCGGGGGTTTCGCTTTATTTGGATTTAAGTCCTTATTTGTTAAAAAAAGCATGCGAGCGCTTACAAGAAGCCCCCATTGATATGGCGCCTCTTTTAAGCTTTGCCTTTGTTTTTGAAAACAAAATTATCGGTATTTTAAGTTGGACGGATTACCGCAAAAACCATGATATGTGGTGGACGATTTATTCAACTTCTCCATATTGGTGCACCAAAAAAGTCTTGGATTATCTTTTTGAAACGGCAGCAACTTATTTTAAAGTTGTTCGCATCAATGCCTTAACGAAAACAACGAATCAAAAAGCTTGTTCTTTATTGAAACGATTGGGTTTTGAAAAGGAGGGGTGCCTCAAAAAGTTTTATCCGAAAGACAAAAAAGATGCCTATCTTTGGGCAAAATTTTTATAAACAAAACAAATTGAAAGGAATTTTTTATGTCTGGATCCATTAAAAAAATTGCATCTCCCATTAAAAAGGTTGCCGGTGATGTCGGTGGCATATTGACATCAAGAATTGATACGTCACCTTATGAGGATTTGCTTTCTTACTATGAAAATTATGATACGTCTTTAGCCGATAATACCCTTAAAAATTTGGGAACGGCGGCGCAAGATGTCAGCTCAAATCTAACGGATTATGTGACCTCTGTTTTAGGGCCCGATACGGCAAGACAAGACGCGCAAAATGCCGTTTTTAACTCTTACCAATCGCTTTTGGAACCTGAATATGAGCGCCAAAGCGCCGATTTGAACTCAAAACTTTTAAATCAAGGGCTCACAATCGGCTCTGAAGCTTATCAACGCGCCATGAATGACTTGTCGCAAAAGCAAAATTTGGCATTAAATCAAGCTGCTTATAAAGCCGTGACGGAAGGAAACAATGTTTTTAACCAATCGTTTGAACAAGCGCTTGAAAATGCAAAATTAAATAATGATGTGCGCAAAAATCAGCTGGCTGAAGGGTATAAATATTTGGAGGCTGCGCCGACGGGTTTAAGTATTCGCGAAAAAATGTTTGACAAGCAAAAAGCGTTGGCCGAGGCGAATACCGCCAATGAACAAGCTGAAATGGAGGCTTTGATGTCCTTAATGGGCTTGGTGATTTAATTTCTTTATCAAAATAAAAGCAAAAAAGTTTTTTTTAAGTTCATCTCTTTCTTTTTCTTTTTTGCTTTGAGGGCGGACAGAGGTTTTAAAGGACTCTGCCTCTGTCTGACCTTTCTTTTTTTCTTCGTATGCAAAAGCCCCCAAAGTTCGCCATCTCTCTTCTTCGGGGGACTTTTTTCCTGTCCGATTTTTTAGGAACAGTTCAATTTAAAGCGGAAGTTTTTTATTATTCAAATGAAAACCATTTCTTTTTCAAATTTTCATTTGGTGTAGCCAATTATTTTTGGCATAAAACTCAAAAGGTTGAAATAAATATGTTCCGCCACTTGAGCCTTTTTGCATAGCCGCCTGATAAATCAAATCTCCTTTTTCATTAAAGCGGTAAATAAAGGAATTTGCCAGTCTGAAATTATTTTTGCTTCGAACCGTGGATAAACTGACCAAAGATTCTTTCGTTTGCGGATTAAAAATAATCGAAGATCCGACTTCCGAATAAACAGGCAATTCTTTCAAAAAGACTTGTTTGACAGTTTTCTTTTTATCGTCAATATAAAAAACAGAGGCGACACTATTTTCGGTTGTATATAAATTTTTATCAAAAACAGAACCGGAATTATCCAAAATCGAATAATAGCCACTGCCGGCATATTTAACGGAATGACTTTTTAACGGCCATTTAAATCCATTTGCCTTTTTAATTCCCATTTGAACGCTTTTTGAAAACGGTTTACCTTTTTCATCAACTGCCGTTAACATCAAATGATGTAAAGGACCTTTATCTCCTTTTCTTCCTGATTTTTCAATATGTTGATGCGGGGTCAACCACCAAATGGGCTTCTTTGTTTTTTCATCAATTTTTGCCATTCCGTAATGACGACCGGAAACAATGATTGCCCGATTTTTGGCATCATAATCAATACCGTTTGTATGCGCCCAATCAACAAATCCATACTCTTTAAAAACTGATTTAATCGCCAAAGATCGATCCGCATTTAACATTTCCGCCAAATCATATTTTGCTTCAACTTCACCGGTTTTGGCATTCAATTCCAAAATAAAATCCCGATTTGTGGGCATTTCTTCGCCGTCAATAAGCGCTGTTGACCCCTCAAAAGTTCCAAAAACAAGCAAATTATCATTATCCTTAAAATTCATTCCATGCATATAGCCATAAAATCCCTCCGGATATGGATATTCTTTCACAAATTCGCCTAACACTGTCCATTTTTGAATACTTCTTTTTGTTTCGACAAAGACAAAGTCTTTATAAAAATAAGTCAAAACCCAACCGCCATATTGAAATTGATATCTGATGCATCCTGTTTCATCAAAAACAACGCCGTCATAGTTGGCGTAATACCTGAAATCCTTATCCTTTTTTTTCATCACAAACCATTGACCATCATAATCCGTCCCACCCGTTTTTATTTTATGTGTCGATTTAAAAATTTTTCCCTTTTTATTTTTCCCTTCTAATTCAACTGTTGTAACATCATTCGGATAAAGGCCTAAAATAGGCAATTCATGTTGCAAATTAAACCCTTTAAATGTATGCATAATCTCTGGCGCTTGCCCTTTTGGTTGAATGCGAATGGTGATTTGCATAGGCTCCTCTGTTTCAAATTTCATCATGGCTGATAACGGCGTTTTCTTAAACGGATTCACAACAATGAAAGGCTCTTCAAAAGTATAAACCGCTTCTTCATATTGTTTTTGAATTTGAAAGCGAGCGTCGTTCTCTAACGAAACCTTACTTTGCCACATGTTCAAATTCGGATTATAAACAAATTCATCTTTACCCCATTTATCCCAAATTAATGTTAGCTCCCCATCTGTTACCTTCTCAATTGAGGCGCAATTATCTTCTTTTAAACATACCCGAGATCCATCTTGTTTTATTGTCCCTTGCCAATGGTGATGCCTAAAATTCAATGTTTTTAATAGGGGGGTTGCATCTGCTGAAAGAGAAAAAAGACACATTGAAACAAAAAACAACAAACTTTTTTTCATTTTTACCTCGTTGAATAGTGAAATTAGTTTTATCAACTTTATATCATATGTCTATTAAGTGCAATCTTTATTTTCATTCTTATATTATTTTTGATGTAAATTTTTTTTTCACACATTTTAACACCCGGCTTAAATCTACAGCCACGTTTACAATATTGTTTTAATCCTCACTCTTTGCATAATGTTCGCACTTTGCACAGCATTTAACCCGCATACCATTCGTCTTGTGCATGTCTTTTCTTTCTCTATCTATTAAGTGCAATCTTTATTTTTATTCTTATATTATTTTTAATATAAATTTTTTCACATATTTTAACACCCGGCTTAAATCTACCGCCACTTTTACAATATTGTTTTAATCGCATTTAAACGCGGAAATAGTGAGAAATTATAGGTGACAGGTCGGGAGTTTGGGGGGCGAGATAGAGAGGGGGCTTGGAGTTTGGTGGGGCAGGTCGTGAGTAGGAGATTGGGATAGGATAGAGGGATTTATTTATAAATTATGCTCAGTTTTACATTTTGCCCCCACTGTGTGCGCTTTACAACACATTTCATCCCAGCTCACACCCTCCGCACCCAACCACCATACCCCGACCACGCTTACGCTACACCGCACCTCAACCACACCCCACACCCACTCGCCACGCCATCCCTCACGCCACACCACACGGGCAGACTTCTCCACCCACACACGCGCGAACTCTCTCTCCCTTCGCGTTTAATTTCATTTTTGGGGCAAATTTTAAGGATTTTTCGGGCGTTTTTAGTGCTTTTGGGGTGTTTTTATGTTAAAAATCGCCTCGATTTTGCGTTTAAACGCGAACGTAGAGAGAGGAAAGAGGTAGGGAGTTTTGTTTTTTAGTAGGTGGGTTAGGATCTTTTTGGTTTAAAGAGTAATTAGGCATAGTATTGTGTTTTTATATTTAATGCCTTTCTCTCTTCGGGTCGCTTTCCCACCACACTTTACAGTATATTCCACCTCAACCACATCACCACACTCCGCATCATACCCATCATACGGGCAGACCTCTCCTCACACACGCGCGAGCTCTCTCTCCCTCCGCGTTTAAATTCATTTTTAACCAAAAAAAGGACGTAAAATTGAAAAAAAACTTAAATTTATACTTTTAAACAGTCACTTCTATGAAAAAAATACTAAAAAATTTCGCGTTTAATCTCATTTTTGGGGCAAATTTTAAGGTTTTTCGGTATTTTTAGGTTAAAAATCACTCCAATTTTGCATTTAAACGCGATAATAAGCGGAAGTTTTAAAGGGTAGGGGGATTTATTTATAGGTTACGCTCCGCTTTATACCTCGCACGTTCTCCTTCTTACACATCTCACTATTGCCACTCCTCGAACACGTCCCATTATACTCCGCACCACGCCACCACGACCACGCTCTACGCCACACCGCACACAACCACCACCGCCACGCCACCCCGACAATATCACCTCACTTTTTCAAATCTCTTCTTCCTCCCTTTGGATTCTCTCTCTTCCATCGCGTTTAAATCCATTTTTGAGGCAAATTTTAAGGTTTTTTTCGGCGTTTTTAGTGCTTTTGGGGTGTTTTTAGGTTAAAAATCGCCTCGATTTTGAGTTTAAACGCGATAAATAGAGAGGGAAATTATAGGGGAGGGATTGGAAAGTTAGGGATAGGGGCAATTTATTTATAAGTTACGTTCCATCACACCTCACGACACTTCACTTCGGCTCACACCCCACCACACCCCTCGACACTTCACCCCACCGGAAACACTCTCTCCCACCGCGTTTAAATTCATTTTTGGCGTGATTTTTAAGGATTTTTCGGGCGTTTTTAGGTCAAAAATCACCTCATTTTCGCATTTAAACGCGATAAATAGAGAGAAATTATAGGTGACAGGTTGGGAGTTTGGGGGGGAGTGAGATAGAGAGCGTCTTGGGGTTTGGAGGCGTGATTGACTGGATAATGGGGCGGGGTGGGAGCTTAGGATGCGTGCTGTAATTTTTTTGCGGCATGTGCGAGGTGGTGCGATTGGAATGGTGGAGGGGCGGTGTAGTTTTTGGGAAGTGAAATTGTTTAAAAATGGAGGTGGAAGCTTAGGAGGCGTGCTGTAGTTTTTTTGTGGCATGTGCGAGGTGGTGCGATTGGAAGGGGGGGCGAGGTTAGGATAGCTTATCCTAAGGGTTAATAAAAAGTCCGGCACTTTTATGACATGCTTTTTTACACATTAAACCCACTATATTATACAAGGATTTCTTTTTATTTATACCAAGATTTCCTCATTTATCTTGTTCAAGTAAACCTTTAAGAATATTATTTAAGTGTTGACATTTAAACAAATATACAAGTGCTTTAAAGTAAAATATTTTTCTTGAAGAGCGGTTTAAAATATGATATAATCAAACGCAAGAGATGAAAGGGAAACGCGTTGCGGCCAAAAGTTTCGATTATTATTCCTGTTTATAATGTTGCGCCTTATTTAGAGGAATGCTTGGCAAGTGTTTTATCCCAAACGCTAAAAGAAATTGAAATTATTTGCATTAATGACGGCTCAACGGACAGCTCGGGCGAAATTTTAGCTCAGTTTTCAAAAAAAGACAATCGCATTAAAGTCCTAAACCAAAAAAATAAAGGGGCAGGGCCGGCGCGTAATAAAGGGATTTTAAAAGCAAGTGGAGAGTATTTAATTTGTCTGGATTCGGATGATTTTTTTGCCCCTCAAATGCTTGAACAAATGTATTTAACGGCAAAGGAAGAAAAATCCGACCGTGTTGTTTGCGGGTTTTATATTTATGATAACCGTCAGAAAAAAACGGTTGAAAGCGTTCTTCCCTTTGTGCCTGAAAACTTTTCTTCGCCTTATTTAACAAGCAAGGTGAGGGATAAAGTTTTTAATATGGCGTTTGGTGTTGCTTGGATTGAGCTTTATAAAACAAGCCTTATTCAAAAAAACTTTATTCGTTTCGGTTCTTGGGCATATTCGGAAGATTCCTTTTTTGTTTGGCAAGCCGTAGCGTGCTCCCAAAAAACAAGTTTTATCCAAACCCCCTTTGTTTATTATCGTTTTTGGAACGAAAAGCAAGCCACCTTGCGCCTAAATGATAAAGAAAAAAGTTTTGGTTTAAACAAGACTTTTTCAAATCTTTATCAAGTTTTTCAAAAAAAAGGGATTTATGAAAAATATAAAAAAGCTTTTGCTCTTCGACTTTATGAATCCGTTCAATATGAGGTGGACAACGGCTGGGATGAAGAAAAGGTGGTAAACTTTTTATCTTCTCTTCCTAAAGCCGTTCAAAAAGATTATGCTGATTTTTTAGCCGGATATAAAAAAAGAAAACGAACGGTCGTTGTCCTTTCTTAAAAAAAAGTTTTTCTTGCTTTACAAAAGATAACTTTTGTGGTCATATACAGGTATCAAATAATTGGGAAGGGACAGTCAGTGAAATATTTAATAGGAAGTCTTTCTTTTCTTTTGGTTCTCTTTATTTTTGTTATAGGGAGTTTGTTGTTTTCAAGATTTTTTTATCACGGGCAAAAAGAAATTTCAAATTTAAATCCGGACCATAAATTTTCTGCCTTTTTGCGGGTGAAAAATGAAATAAACACGATTGAGGCTTGTTTAAATTCCATTGAAACGGTTTTTGACCGGATTGTGATTATCCATTCTAATGAAAAGGATGACGGAACCAATGCTTTGATGGCAAAATGGTGCGCCAAAAGGGTTCATTGCGAAATTCATGAATATCCTTATGAAGTTATTCCTCAACATGATCCGCGACTTAAAGGAAGAGTGGATCCGAAAAACACTTTGGCTGCCTATTATAATTTTGGGTTAGGCTTTTTTCATCCGGAAGAATGGATTGTTAAAATTGATGCCGACCAAATTTATATGACCGAAAAATTAAAACAGGCATTGGGGAAAATAAAAAACAAAATCAAAGAAACTGATAGGTATCACTTTTTTTTGACGGGATGGGACACGTTTGTTAAAAAGGATGAATTGGTTCTTAATAAAGAAAGACCGCTGAAAGGGATTGATAAAGATCAATTTATCGTTAAACAAAAATATCTTTACTTTTTTAAACAAGGTGAGTTTTGGGAAAAAGGAGTGTTTGCAAAATTGAAACATGTTGTTTTTTTTGAACCGGTCTTTTTTCATTTTGCCGATAAAAAATATATGGAAAATGACTATAAGTATATCCGAACGGATGATCTTTCCCCTTCTTTTATCAAGCCGTTAAATAAAACTCAAATTAAAGAGTATAATAAATATATTTTGCCATTGTTGATTAAAACTAATTCGCCTTTTAAAAATTTGAAGCTTGGGAGTCAATAAACTGTTAAGGGGGGCATTTTTTTTATTAAAATATTAAATGAAAGCCTTGGTTTGATTGGAGGTCTTAAAAAAAGCACCAACGCTTAATTCCAGAATCCTTAAATATATATTTTTTATTATTTAAGTAAAACTTTAAGAATATCTTATAATATATTGATATTTATAGATAATATAACAAAATTCAAAAGAGATTGAAATTTTTTTTAAATTCAGCTATAAGAAGAGATGAAACAAGATTAAAAGGGGGCACTATGCGCATTATTCAAGGGATTTTATTAGCATTGATGTTGATTTTTTTGAATACATCGGTTTTGGCCGGCGGTAATCAAACGATTGACAGTTTTTCCGAGGCAAAGCGTCAACTTAAAAAAGTTTATGCGGATCATCGGACAACATTTTATTGCCAAGCCCCCTATAAAAAAGATGGCTCTGTTGAGGCGCCCCAAGGTTTTGAAAGCCCGAAATTTGCCAAACGCAGCAAAAAAATCGAGTGGGAGCATATTGTGCCGGCTGAAAACTTCGGGCGGGCGTTTCCTGAATGGCGCGAAGGGCATGAAGCTTGTGTTGATTCTAAGGGAAAGCCTTTTAAAGGACGAAAATGCGCCGAAAAAGTGAATAAAGAGTTTCAATTTATGGTTTCGGATATGTATAATCTTGTGCCGGCAATCGGGTCGGTGAACGCCATGCGCTCGAATTTCAATTTTACCGAGATGCATCCTTCGGTTGAAAACACTTTTGGGACTTGTCCGGTTAAAATTGTTAATCGAACGGTTGAGCCGGGGGAATATTCGAAAGGCAGTATTGCAAGAACTTATTTTTATATTGAATCTAAGTATCCCACCTTTAAAATCAGCGATAAGATGCGCAAACTTTTGTCAGTTTGGAATAAAAGATATCCGGTGGATAAATGGGAATGTGAACGTGCGCTTCGAATTGAAAAAATTCAAAAAAACAGGAATGATATTGTGATGGATCAATGTAAAATATTTGGATTTGTCCCCTAAAGGTTGACTATTTTAATTTTTTTTGATATACTCAGCCGACTATTTTTATTTATGGAGTATTGAATGAAAAAAGAGTTAATGACTTTAAGTGCTTTATCCATGCTTTTCATAGAAAGCTGTTCTCATCAAAGTCAAAGATTGCCGTCATCTGAGTTGAATAAACAAGGCGAGTTGTTGTTTGTGGATTTGCCGGATCAAGATGACACAAGAGCATATTATTATATTGACACAAATAAGGATAAGCAAACAACGGAATATGTTGGCATGAAATATGTGGATGAACGTATTGATTCAAAACAAGGTCAACAGTTTCAAAAAAGAATGCCCATTTCAAAATGGCGTGAACAAATGATTGAGCTTCATTGGTTTCCAACGGTTGAACGGGTGAAAGAATAATAAAGAATAAAGGTGCTTTTTGCTAAGTGCCTTTTTTTATTGGAGGAAAAATGATTTTAGAACCAAACGAATTTTATAAAGGCCATGATGACGATTTATTGTTTTTAAAGGAAAAATGCGCCGAATACCTTTCAAAAGTCAATCAAGCACCGCTTTCAAAAAGAGAAAAAGTTCATAAAGAGGTGTTGCCACATGTTTTTAAAAAATTGGGCATGAATACTTGGTTTGAATTTCCCTTAAATGTGGATTACGGGGTGTTTACCGAAATTGGAAGGAACTGTTATTTTAATCACCATTTATCGATTGGAGATGGCGGAGAGGTTAAAATCGGCAATAATGTGATTGTCGGCCCTTATGTGGGGATTTACACGGTGGATCACCCGTTAGATGCTTCAAAAAGAAAGGAAGGTTGGCAATTTGTTCAACCGATTGAAATCGGCGATAATGTTTTTATCGGCGCGAATGTCACGATTTTGGGAGGCGTTAAAATCGGGAAAAACGCCGTTATCGGGGCAGGGAGCGTGGTAACAAAAAATATCCCCGCCAATTCGCTTGCTGTCGGCGTGCCGGCAAAAGTGATTAAAAAATTGAAATAATTTTTTTGTCTCCATTCAAATTAAAGGCACTCTTTTTTTTAAGGCGTCTTTAATTTTATTATAAAAAAAAGAACAGGGCGCTTGAATAAAGCCCTTTTAATGAAATAAGATTTTTTAAGCAGAAGCCTTTTTCTTGCCGGTTTTTTCTTTTTTCATCATGGCTTGATAAAAAACTTCTTCCGTTTCATGGCGCGAAACGGCAAGTCCGCCTATCGGTTCCCATCCTTGCTGGATAAGTCTGTTGACTTTATCAATCAAAAGTTCGGGAACGCTATCATAAACAAGTGTATATTTCATTTTAATCCTCCTTTTTTTATTTTATATTACCTTTGCTTTTTTTGAAAGGTCAAGCGTTTTTTTGGGTGTCTCAAAAAAAGGAGCTCTTTCTTATTTGCCATATCTTCGATAAGCTTCAATCGCCAATCCGTTGCCGACCGAAGCATAGGTGCTGATATTTTGAACGACAGCATTCGGGCATAAGTCTTTGATTCCTTTTGAAAGGGAAGGGACAAGGCTTGTTCCGCCGGTGAAAATAAGGCTGTTAATTTTTTTTGGGGCTATGCCGGCATTCAAAATGGTCTCTTTTGCTTTTTGAATGATTTTATCCCTTGTTTTAAGCGTGGCGCTCAAAAATTCTTCTTTTGAAAGAAAAATCATAAAATCCTTTTCAATCGGCGTGAAGTTTAAGGTGGCTTTAGGGCTTGAGGAAAGCTCGATTTTCGCTTTTTCCGTTTCAAACAACATATAATGCCCCAGCTCTTTTTGAATCATGGAAACATACCTTTGAAACAATTCTTTGTTGCTGAGGTCTTGAAGCAATTGTAGGCAATTTTCTTGCATATTCGGGGTATATAACGATTGAATTTTGTGCCATTCGCACACATCATTAAAATAAACATACGGAATGGCAAGGCCGTTTTTCCTTAAACTGTTTTTGCCAAAATGGGGCATTAAAAGCGTATAGGCTGTATCGCGGTCCAAATCGGTTCCGGCCAAATGAACGCTGTCATTTGATAAAATATCTTGGGATCTATCTTGTTTTTTTAAAGCGTTCGGCACCAATCGGATAACGGAAAAATCGCTTGTTCCGCCCCCTAAATCGGCGATAAGAGCCAGCTCTTCTTTTTGAATTTCTTGTTCATGCGAAAAGGCCGCGGCCACCGGTTCATATTGAAAAGAAACATTTTTAAACCCCAACTCCAAGGCAATTTTTTTTAAGCACTCTTCGGCTGCTTTATCTTCTTTTTCATTGTCGCAAAAATGAACGGGCCTGCCTAAAACAACATCTTCAATAGGGGCATCTAACCTTGCTTCAGCCTCTGTTTTTAAGTGATTTAAAAATGTTTTGATAATGTTTTTGAAACTATAAAACCGGCCGAAAATCCTTGTCCCTTCGCGTTCGGTTTGCGAGTTTAACAAACTTTTAATCCCGCGCATAAACCGACCTTCTTCGCCTTTTAAATAGCTTTGAACGGCTTTTTCGCCATAAAAACTTCCATTTTCCCAAAAAAACAACGTTGTGGGAATAACGGCTTTATCGTTATAAATGGGAACGGGTTTAATTTCTTTTATTTTTGTGGCAACGCTTAAAAGGGAATTTGACGTGCCAAAGTCAATCCCTGCAAGCAATTTTTCTTGCATGTTTTCCTCCTTGATTTTCCTTTGCTTTTTAAAAAAGTTTTTGAAAAATATCAGATACTTCTTCAAAAGTCAAGCGCTATGTTGTGTTTTTTTC
>JAFXIF010000003.1 GCA_017533325.1 Alphaproteobacteria bacterium | reverse complement strand
TAGTTATTTTAAATTTTGGGGTCGGAAATTTAACGGTCGTTTGATTTGCCGAACTTTTTCCTTTCCATACTTTTATTATACCATGGGTTTGAATTTTCGTGTCCAAAATTTTTCAAAAAAAATTGATGATTTTTTTATATTTTCTTTTAGAGCTTTGATTTTAAACGATTATTTTTTATCAAAAAATTGCATAAAAAAGTGAAAAAAGATAAAATTTTATGTTTTTTGTTACAAAAAAACCGGTCAAAAATCAGCAAAAAATAGTCATTTTTTTAGCCTCATTTTTATGCCAAAAAGCCGGCAAATCTAACGACCGTTAGATTTCCGACTTTTACTTTTCCGCCACAGTTAACAAAAGGATTTTGATATGTAACTTAAATTCGTTTATTTTTTTGGAGGCATACCATGTTTCATTCATCACGCACCACTCTCAAAGAACTTAAAAAACGATATTTAAACATTTTAAAGAAATGTATGCTTATAAATTTAGCAATTTTAAGCGCTTTATTTTTTAGCTCTTCAAAATTATATGCGGCTAATCTCTATGGTGGTATTAATGGGGCAGTCACAGATGTAGATGAATCAAAAACATCCATCACATTAAATGTATCAGACAATGCAAATTATGGTCGAATTATTGGTGGTAATTATACTCAATTTACACAAAGTTATGCTACGGGTGATTTTACTTATGAATTTGACTCTATAAACACTAATTTAAATAATGTTACAGTTTCAGGCGAAGTTGTTGGCGGAAGCCGACATGCAAATGGCTTTAAATCTAATCCTGTTCCAGATAATACTCGTTTAAAAATAATTACAGAAGAAACAAATTTGGTTATTAATGGCGGAATATATAACGATGATTATCCTCTTGATGATGAATGGGGACGAGCCACAGAAGCATATAACAATGTTGTTACCCCTGGGAACTATATAAAAGACAGGGGTTATAATGTTTCATATGCACCTAAAATTGATTTTGAGATTAATAATGCAACTTTAACAATAACAAATGGAACTTTTGATTCATTTATACATGGAGGTAGCATTTTAAAAGCTTATTGCGATCAACATGTTGATTTAGTTGATTCTATAAAAAATGCAACCATAAATATATCTGGGGGCCAGTTTAACCAAAATATTTATGCTGGTGGAAGTGTTTTAGTAACTGGATACGAGTTTAGCAATGATATAACTAATGAAAACAAAATAGTTTCTCAAGTGGAAAAATCTACAATAAATATTTCTGGTGGCAATTTTGCTTCTGATATTTATGCCGGAGGATTAATTGGCATTGATTATCCTGAAGTAGATAAAATCAACATGCAATCAGGCGTTTCTTCAACTATATTGAACATTGAAAACGTTTCTGTAAATAATATTTATGGAAATAATGCTTTAGGAACATTTATCCCCAACAAAACAACCTCTAATGAATCATGGGATATTCAAAAAGGAAGCTCAACTTTAACACATTTAACAATGACAGATGCCTCTGCAAAAAAAATTGAAATTTTAAACGGGTCTTTAACATTAAAATCTTTCACAGATAATCAAATGAATATTGAATCCATTTATATGGGAAACAATACATTATTTAAAACGCATGGAAATGCCTCTATTCATGTTTTAAATGATATAAAAATTGAAGATAATAGCGAGGTTATACTTGAAAACAAAGGAATACAAGTTGATGGCTCCATTTCTTTTGGAAATAATGTTTTATTAAAAATTATTCTCAATACTTCAACAATTGAAGCCAATTCTGTTTCTTTTGGAACTGGAAATAAATTAGATATTATAGTCCCAGAAGAATTAAAAACTGGAGAATATGACTTTATTATCAGTGATAATATTAGCAAAATAAGCTCTATTGATATAATCACAGAAAACTTGTTATATGATTTCATATTACAGGAAAATGGAAAAATATTTGTAAAAGCCGAAGATACAAATAAATCAAGCTCTATTTCTTTTAATTCTCACGAACAAGAAATATTTAATGCTATTAATCAATCAAATGATACTTTAGCTCAAAATGAACTATTTGAAGAAGCCAAAAGTTCACTTTTAAAAATATTACAATCCACTGATCAAAGAGAAATTACAAAAGCCAAGAAAGCCTTAAAAGCTGTTGGAACAAGTGAACAACCAGTATCAGCATCCTTAGCTCTTAACCATTTTAATGAGTTAACGAGGGTAATTTCTCAAATGGCAATGGAAAAAGAAGCTGAGTTCGGTCATTCGGGTGGCGACACGGATCCACGCGCAAAAGTCTATATCAAAGGGCTTTATGATCGGACGAAATCAAGCATGGGCGAGGGCTTTAGGGCTCGTTCAAAAGGCGCCGTCCTTGGCGTTCAAAGTGAAGTAACAGAAGCTTTAACCTTGGGCGTTGGGTATGCAACCAGTCAAACAACGGCAAAAGAAGATTTGCGCCGAACGGAAGTTGACACGAACACAGGCTTTATCTCAGCGCACTATCAACCAAACGCTTGGTGGGTCAGTGGTCTTGCAACGTTCTCAAGAGGCGAATACGAAGAGGAAAAACAAATCCTCTCAAGTATGGGCAAAGCCACTTACGATGTTGACTCTTGGGGCGCTCAAGTGATGACAGGTTATGATATCAAGCTTGAAAACGCTATCATCACGCCGGAAGTGGGTATGCGCTACTTGTCGGTCAAACAAGAGGGCTATACCGATACTTTGGGGACAACGGTTAGCGGAACTCGGAGCGATTATTTGACAGCCTTAGTCGGTGTTAAAGGCACTTGGGATATGGGAGCTATCCGCCCAACAGCAGGGGTAACGGTTGGATATGATATTATCTCTGATGATGTGTCAGCTCTTAACACCCTTGCCAATGGCGCCAGTTACACCGTCAACGGCGAAGCGCTTGATCGCTTAAGCACGGGAGTTTCTCTTGGGGTTGAAGCAGGCCTTGGCGAAAGAACAACATTGAAGCTTGAATATTCCGGCACATTCCGCAAGGAATACGCAGATCATTCGGGCATGCTCAAGCTAGAAATGAAGTTTTAGCATTCGCGCCTTATGTTAAAATAAGGCCCTAAGGCGACCCTAAAGCGAAACCGTCAAGTTTATGTATGAGCTATACACTGCACTTGGCGGTTTCATCTTTATTGTCTGCCTTATCATCCTTATTTTAACGCATCACATAACAGCGAGAACCCCCTAAAAAAATATTTTACTATCTGTTTATATCCCGCATTTTGGAAGTTCGTTTTTAAAAAAATGGTGAAAAGGAACATTCTAGCTTCCTATTAAAAGCTTTGAATCTGCTAAAATAAACAAAAGAAAGCTTTTAATGGGGGGGCTAGTCTTGATTTTAGCTACTTAAAATGACCGTTAAAAAAAATAAAGTGAGAAAATTTTTTGAAATAAATATGGACACTTTTAATGGGGAAAAAGTTTTGCATTTTTCCTTTTAATTAAAAAGGTTATCTGTCTTATTATTTATTCCACGAACCTAAGAGGTCAAATTCTAGGATATAAAAAAAGCGGGTCTTTTGACTCACTTTTTTTGTGTTTTTTATAAACTTATCTTATTTGACAAGCATCATTCTTTGACCGTTCTTTAAGGTGAAAATAAGGCCTTGTTCTGTTTGTTGAATGGTTTTGACATTTAACAATACTTGCATCCATTCTTGTTCAGCTCTCATGGCATTTTCAGGACCCATCATCATTGTTGCGCCAAGCGGGTGCAAAGTGACGGCGCCTTCGTTTTGTTCGTATGTTCCGAAATAATTGTTGACGACTTTTCCTGAAAAACGATGTTCTTTATCATCAAAGGAAATTGAAATAGGGGTGCCGTTCAGCTGATAATGATAAACCGCATTATCCAAAGCATAAGGATTTGATTGACAAGCTGAAAGTGAAAGCAACGCGATAATGGATAAAAATATTTTTTTCATGTTTATTCTCCTTTTCTTTTTTTTTATAGGATAGCTGAATTTTGATTAAAAAACAAATTTTTCTTGCAAAAAAATAAAAAAAATGAAAAATTGAAGCAAGGAGATGCAAAATATGAAATTATTACCCGTTATTTTAATGAGTTTAATGTTGGGTTCATGTGCCACTAAACCGGTGCAAGAAGAACCGGATTCAAAAAAATATCAAAATGTTTTAAATTTATGGCTCAAAAAAGAAAAAAAAGATTTAGTTTCCGTTTGGGGAAATCCTTCTTATGATTATCAAAAAGAGGGGATTAATTATGTTGTTTACATCAAAAATAAAATGAAAAAAGTATCTGAAGGTAATGTGATTAAACGTATGCCCAGAATGGCTTTGGAACAATCCGTTTTTGATGAAAAAACAGCAACGGTTTCAAAAGGATGCACAACTATTTTCATCATTGATGAAGGTTACATTCGACAATGGAAGTTTGAAGGCGCTGAGTGTTTAGCTTATTAAGAGGAAGATAAATGCAAGATATTCATCAAACGCCCTATATCGGTGTTCACTTGATGTTGATTCAAAATAACAAATTAATTATCAAATTATAAAAAGTAACAATTTAAAACATATCAAACAAGAGCTTAACTTGTGTTAATTTGTTGACAAATATGCTTCTTTTTCCTTATAATTTAATAAAAAGGAGTTAATGAAATGCACTATTTGATGGATTTGGATAACACATTATTGGATACTTACCATTTTGATGAAAACGGGCAAGTTCATTATCAATGGACAAAAGATTTTGAAAAAGATTTTAATTTGCCGGTTACTGTTTTAAATGATCTTTTTCAAGGGGCATTTTTGATTTCTTTATATCGTTCGCGCAATTTAACAAGATTTATTGATCCTTTTTTGAAAAAATATAAAATTTCAATGACTTCTGAAGAATTTTTAAATTATTGGTTGAGCAAAGATATGAAAATTAAAGAAGAGGTATGGCAATGGATTTTAAATAAAAAAGAAGAGGGCCATTCTTTTCATATCGCTTCGAATCAACCCTATATCAGAATGGATTATCTTTGGGCTCATTTACCTCAATGGAGAGCGGTTTTTGAAAATGTTTTCACTTCATCAAATTTAGGAGTGGCAAAACCGGATGAAGATTTTTTTGTTTATGCGAAAAATATTGTTAAAACGCCTTTTCAAAATATGTGTTTGATTGATGATTCCATTGAAAACATTGAGGCTGCTCGGTCATTGGGAATGCAAGCAATTTTATTTCAAGGTATTGAGTCCTTAAAATAATTTTTTGTTGTGGTTGACTTTTTCTTTTCTTTTTGCAAGTATGAAAGAAAGACGCAAAGGAACCCTACATGAAAACAAATCTTTTTTTATTTCCGATAGCTTGTTTTTTATTTTCTTTTCAATCAGTTGCTAATTCTAAATCCGGTATTTCGGATGAACCGTTTGTGATTTATCGTGTGAATGAACAGCAGGTTAAATTTGATGATTTATCCGGTGTTGAGGACGGGAAATTAGAAGCTTTTCATAATCGGGAAAAACTATATGCTTATATAAAAGAAGGACGTTTAGCGGATACATTTGCCTCAACAGGGTTTGAAGGGGTTTTTACGGTTGATAATAAATTTTCAGCCCAGGACAGGCATAAAAATTTTGCAAAAGGGGAATTAACTTGCTCCGGAATGGATGTGTTTAAAACTTTTACGGCATATTTGGTTGAACCGGTAAAAGAAAAAAGAGAAGAGCTTTATAAATGTTTATCTTTTTCAAAAGCTTCATATATGGATGATTTTGGCTCTTATTTTTTAGGAGGGGGGCTTTCTTTTCCGATTTTAACGGAAAAAACAACGCTTTCTTATATGCCAAGCGCCAACCTTATGCCGTTGTTTGATTCAAGTGTTCCCGTTGTTAAAAATATTTTGTTTCAATTAAATAAGGATGTTCATCAAATGGATATTTCTTACCAATTTGAACAGGATAAAAAAATAACATTTTCTTTTGACTTTGTTGAAAGTTATCTTTCAAATTTTCTTGAGTCGCCTTTTAATTTTTTAAAAAATGAAATTTGGAATGTGGGCGAAAATGAATATAGTTTAAAAGGATTTTCTTTGCCGAATATGAATGGCGAGCCGGTTCTTTCTTTTGAGGGGGAATTAAATTCGAAAAAAGGCCTGACAAAGCCAAGTAAATTAACTTTGTTATCAAAAAATAAAGAAAAGGCGATTGAGGTTTCATTTTTAAATGACTCTCTTTTTATTGATTTAAAGTATCCAAAAAACACAACTCATTTTATCGAGGGCGAGTTTAAAAACATTAATTCTTTGAACATGCTTTCAAAATTGAATTTGTTTGTTTCAAATTTATTGAAAAATCCAAAGAATTTTATAACCGATAACGAAAAATCAGAGTTGTTATCCGGTTTGGAAATTAAGAATTTGGCAATTTATGATAAAGACGGTAACAAAAAAGTTTTAGCCAACTTAAAGTTTAAAGATAATATTTCCGTAAATCAGTTAAAGCAGGCCTCTCAAAATCCAAAATTAATGGATTTATGGGTAAAAGGGGATATCATTCTTTTTCAACAAAATGGGAGAGAAGTGAAGATTTCTTTTAATGAATCAGATGAAGTTTTGGTAAATGAAAAAGCGGGAATGGGAATAAATGAAGCTGACTTTTATGGGGTTTTAAAATATGCTCAAAGCCAAATGAGAGAATCTGTTGATTTTTATATAACAAATATGACAGATGTTTTTGATTCTGTTTATATCCTGGGTCCGATAATTAAAAAAATCAAAACCGCTTGGCAAGTTGAAAATATTATTCAGGCAGCGCAAAAAATTGCTTCTCAAAATTATGTTTATTGCTTAAATGAATTGGAAAATGAAAAAATTGATTTTATGTATGAATGCAAGGGCATTGAAGTCGCTTTATTAAAAGGTGGTGATATACCGTCTGATGTTGAAATTTCTTTGCCGAATGAAGATTTATATCCTTTAATTATTAATGATAAAAAAACAGGCCGGGATTTGGTTTATTTAACCATAAAGTTTAAAGAGAAAGGGCTTTGTGAGGATGTGTCTTTTGAAAAGAAAACATCATGCAAAAACAATGAGTTAACAGTTGGATTTCAACCCAATATAAAAGAAAATTAATGGCACTTGAAAACTTTTTCTTGTGATTGAATTGAAATAAGTTTTTTGTTTTCAAGAGTGTATGTTTCTTTTTTGTTTTTTGAAAAAAGATGAAGAGTAGAGGGTTCATATATATAAAGGCCTTCTTGTGTAAAAGACTTGTTTTTTAAGAGGGTTTCTTTTTGAAAGGCGCCGTCTTTAAAAAATAATTTGGTTGTTGACTGTGGTGTTTTATAGATATACTCTTCGCAATAAGGGACGTGAGTAGATGAACAGGCACTTAAGCCAAATAATAAAATCAAAAGAGCATATTTTTTCATTTTTAATCGATCTTTCTTGTTAAATCGCAGACAATTTTATGAAGCGTTTTAATTTCAGAGGAAGTTAAGTTACTTCTTGAAAATATATTTCTTAAGTTATGACTCATTCTTTCTTTTTTATCAACAAACCTGAAATATCCTCTTTTATCAAGTTCAGTTTCTATATGCGAAAAGAAAGCTAAAAGTTCGGCATTTGTTGCCATAGATGAGGAGCCTGTTTCAAGGTGAGTGTTTGTTTTTGTTAAGTGCTTTTATGCCATTCATATCCAAGCAATAAAACAGCTTGTGAAAGATTGAGTGAGCTGTGAAGCGGATTTAAAGGGATTTCAATAATTCCGTTTGAATAAACGATTTCCTTGTTTTCAAGACCAGTTCTTTCGGCCCCGAAAAGAATGGCTGTTTTTTCGCCGTTTGAAATCTTTTGTTGAATGGCTTTTATTCCATCTTCCGGTGAATAAATTTCTTTCGTCATATCCCTTTTTCTTGCACTTGAAGCAAGAGCAAAATGAATATCTTTTAAAGCATCATCTAATGAAGAAAAGCATTTGGCGCTCTCTAAAATTTGATGAGCACCTGAGGCGGTTGAAATAGCTTTAGGACTTAAATGATTATCTCTCGGATTAACCAATCTTAATTCGGATAAACAACAATTCATCATCGCTCTTGCAACCATGCCCATATTTTCATCTAATTGGGGACGAACAAGAATAACAACGGGAGCTGATTGATATAAGTTTTTAACAGTTTTCATTAATAAAAAACATCCGGATTAATGGAATAAGATTTCTTACCAAGTCGGTTAGGCTCTTTTTCTATCTTAATGATTTTGGTAATATCTATTTTTTCATGATTAATATTTGGTTGATAATCTTCATTTTTGACTAATTTCCCGTCTTTTCGAATGTATTTAGTATTTTTTGAAATATAATCAGGATTTAATTCCAAAACACCGTTTTTTTCAATAAATGGCGGATTAGATTCATAATTATTATATAATGTTTGATATTCATCTTCCGTGTAATTAAAAGATTTATTTAAAGAATCCATGATTTTTTCTTTATCTTTTAAAGCAAAAGATTTCATGTCTTGTATAGCCTGTTGACTCATTGATTTAAGATAAGGAGGTGTTGCAGGCGTTATATCTTGCTGATCTGAAGCATCAGAACTTTGGGCAAAAACTTGATGGGATAACCCCATAAATGCAAAAACCAATCCGAAGAGTAAAGTTTTTTTCATTCAATGCTCCTTTTATTAATCTTTATATTCTCTTTTGAATTTTATAAAATAAAAAACACAAATAGGAATAGATATTAAATAAAAAATGCCAAGGAAACTGAGCGTTAACCAAGGAAGAGTGATAAGCCCTGCGATAACAAAGAAGGCAACAAACATTAGAACGGTCGATAGTTGCGGTGACACATGGATATGTTTTAAACAAAGTGTCGGAATTTTGCTCGCCATCATAATGCCACTGAAAACAAGGAAGCAAGCGGCGACAACGGGATTTCTGAAACATTCATATTCTTGGTTGCTGGCTAACCAAAAAATAAGAGGTAAGATGCTTAAAAAACCGCCGGCCGGTGCAGGAACACCCATAAAAAAGTGTTTCCAATATGGAGGTTGTTTGATATCAATTAAGCTGTTAAATCTGGCTAAACGCGCCGCACAACACATGGAAACAAATAAAACAAATCCCCAATAAACCCCGATGGCTTCTTTTTTAACGGCCAAATTTTGCAAGACACTAATTCTGGTATTCCCATCCATTGTCCATAGATACATTAAAAATGCAGGAGCAACCCCAAAGCTGACGAAATCGGAAAGTGAATCCAATTCGGCACCGAATTTAGAGGATACATTGAGCATGCGGGCAACTTTGCCATCCAAAAAGTCAAAAACGCCGGCTAAAGCGATAAATAAAATTGCCAAGGCCCATTCTCCCCAAAAAGCCATATTAATTGAGGAAACACCAAAAGCTAAAGCAGTCATTGTAACGGCATTTGGAAAAATGGGTTTAATATTAATTTCTTTATCAGTTTTTTCGGTCATAGATCTTCTCTTATCTTATTTTTTTTCATTTAAATCGGCTAAAACAGTTTCTCCTGCAACCATAATCTGGCCCGGCAAAACTTTCGGATAAACACCTTTGGGCATAAAAACATCAAGTCGGCTTCCAAAACGAATCATTCCGAATACAGAGCCTTTTTTAACATTCTCACCAATTTTTAACGGACAATAAATGCGTCTGGCAACTAATCCTGCAATTTGAATAAATCCGATTTTAATGCCGTCTTCTCTCTTAATGGTAATTTCTTGACGTTCATTATCTTCACTGTCTTTATCGGCAATATTAACAAATTTTCCCGGACGATAGGTAAGGGCATCCACCGTTCCGCTTGTTGGTGCTCTGTTCACATGAACATTAAACACGCTCATAAAAATGCTGACACGCAACAATTCTTCATCCCCGAGGCCCATTTCTTTTGGTGGGACAACATATTTAATATTGCTGACAATACCATCTGCAGGGGAGATAATCAAATTATCGCCTTGTGGCGTAACGCGGGGCGGATTTCTGAAAAAATAAAAAACAAAAGCCAAAAGTGGTAATGTAAAACTCATGGAACAAGGAATAAGAATTCCCAAAACGATAAAAATAAGTGCAGCCACTATAAATATTTTTAATCCTTCCGGATGGATAGCCGGTAAGATATATCTTTTCCATGAAAGGTTAACATCATCGGAACTTGGAACAGTATAAGTGTCATTTTGTTTTTTTTCAGTCATTTTATTCTCCTTTTTCAAGTCAGTTTAAATGATTTTATTTTCTTTTTCAAAGTATTTTTTATAAAAAACAAAAAAAATCGCGCTTTAAGCAAAAAATGTTGACTTCTTTAATTGTTTTTTTTATAATTAAAAACACTGCTCAAGTGGCGAAATTGGTAGACGCGCTGGCTTCAGGTGCTAGTACCCTAACCGGTGTGAAGGTTCGAGTCCTTTCTTGAGCACCAACAAAAAAAAGCTCTTCCTTCTTGAAGAGCTTTTTTGATTATTTATATTCTGATTTATCAAATCGGTGATGAACCCAAAGCCATTGTTCCGGTGTTTCTTTAATCCATTCTTCAATGGTTTCGTTGATACTTTTGGTTAATTCATAAACGGCTTTTTCTTCACCCATAACTTTTTTATCCGGCATCAAAAGCGGTTTTGAAACTTCAATATCAAAAAAACCGTCTTTTCTTCTGATACATCTTGCCATAATAACTGGTAAATTCATTTTTAAAGCAATGGTTGCCGTTGCCGGTGCTGTTTTAACAAGTTTCCCAAAAAAAGGAACATCAATGCCTTCTCTTAATTTTTGGTCGCAAAGAATAACAACGCCACCCCCTTGTTTTAAGACTTGAATCATTAATCTTGCGCCAGTTGAGCCTTTTGGAATTAAAACTCCTTTTCGGCGTTGAAACATAATTTTATCAATCCATTTGTTGTTGGCGACACGATAAACGGGATTTAAATAGTAATCATCAAAAAGAGGGGCAGAAACGGCGGGCTCCCAATTCCCAAGGTGCGCTGAACAAACAAAACACCCTTGTTTATTTTGGTGTAACTTCTTTAAAGTATCCAATCCTTTGATATGAGCTGTTTTGTAAAAATATTCACCATGTGGCATTTCGGCAAAAAAGCGTCCCCAGTGTTGCCACATGTTTTTTAAAATTTCTTCTCGTTCGGCATCTTGTTTATCAGGAAAGGCAATCCGTAAATTAATTCTGGCAATCTTATTTCTTTTTTTCATAAAACGATAAAGAAGTTTACCAATTTGAGCGCCGAAATCAGAAGCTTTTTTTGCCGGTAATAATTGAAAAAAAGTATAAATAATTAAAACAAAGAGGGCCGTAAAGGGATCTAAGAAAAATTTTTGAAGAGGTGTCCTTGTTCCACGGCGAATGGGTTTTGCCATTGTTGTCTCCTTTAATTATAATGTGATATTTTTTAATAAATTTCGAATTTCATCCGGATTATCAAAAACAAATTCTCCGTCAGCGATATGAATGTCTTTTAATAAATCGCGTGGAATTTTAACGGCATCTTTTGTTGTTGTCACAATCGGAAGGCCATTTGCTTTTTTTTGTAATTGTTCAATGTCAAATCGTGTGTAAAAATAATGATCCGGATAACTTTCTGTTTTAACAGGGTTAACATTATTTTCTTTGAGCAGGTCAAAAAATTTTTTAGGGTTACCGATACCTGCAAATGCTAATACATCTTTATTTTTTAAGGAAGACAAAAACTTAGCTTTTGGTTTGAATCGGCCTGTGAAAACCGGTAAATCAATATTATTTCGTTGCAAATAAAAGGAAACGCCCCATTCATCTTTTCCGGCAATCACTATGGCGTCAGCTCTGTTTAATCCTTTTAAAACGGGTTCTCTTAAAGGGCCTGCCGGCATAACGCAACAGTTACCAAATCCCTTTTTCCCATCAACAACAACAAATGAAAATGTTTTGATAAGAGAGGGATTTTGAAACCCGTCATCCATAATAATGCATTCGGCGCCTCTTCTGATTGCTAATTGAGCCCCGCGTGCACGTTGATTGTCAACAACGGTTGGGGCATAACAAGCAAGCAAAATCGCTTCATCTCCAACGTCATAGGCAGAATGTGTTTTTAAATCGACCATAACATTTTTAAGATGGGATTTATATCCGTGATTTAAAAAGAAAAATGATTTTTTTATTTTATAAAGTTCTTTCGCAATGGCTAAACACACAGGTGTTTTTCCTGTTCCGCCGACAGAAAGATTCCCAACGCAAATAACAGGAATGTTTGCTTGATAAGGTTTGGCGCGTCTGATACGGTAAGCTGTTCCGAACGCATAAAGAGAGCCAAACGGTTTAAGGAGTTTTGATAAAAAAGAATTTTGGATGTCCCAAAATTTTGGTGTGTCCATTTTTTTGCCTCCGCCCAAAAGAAACATTGTTTATATTACTATATCATAAAAAATAAAGATATCCAGTATTTTTTTTCTTTTTTTATGGGTTAAATATCAAATTTTTTATGCAGAATTTCCCAGACGCGATCCAAAACACTCATTTCGGAAGTGGCTAATTGTTTGGCTTTCTCGTTCATGGATGAAAAGGCATCCGGATTTGTTAAGAATAAATCCAATTTTTCGCCCAATTCTGATTTATTTTGAACCTCAATGAGTGCTTCTTTTTCTTTTGCGGTGGCAACAATTTCTTTAAAATTAAAAGCATGCGGACCAATAACGACAACTCTTTTTAATCGCATGGGCTCAAGCATATTTTGACCGCCGAAAGGAATTAAAGACCCGCCAACGAATACGAAATCTGTTAATTGATATAAAAGTCCCATTTCGCCGATTGTATCCGCCATATAAATATCAACTGAATCCGTTATTTCCTCTTTTTTGGAGCGTCTGGCAACTTTTAACCCTTTCTTTTCAAATTGAGCAATAAGGGCTTCGGCTCTGTTTGGATGTCTTGGAACAAAAACACTTAAAAGTGAAGGATATTTTTCTTTAAGTTTTAAATGAATGTCAGCTCCTTGTAATTCTTCATCTTCATGAGTGCTTGCCATTGTCCAACAAGGGCGCTTGTTGATTTGTTTATGAATTTTATCAAGTTCATCCTTATCAAATGGGGGATTAACGGCTGCAAATTTTAAATTTCCGGTTGAAACAACGTTTTGAGCCCCTAAAATTTCCAATCTTCTAGCATCTTCTTTTGTTTGACCGAATGAAAGAGAAAATAAAGATTGAATGGCTTTGATGATATAGGGATGTTTTTGCCAGCTGGCAAAAGATTTATCCGAAATGCGCCCGTTTAAGAGAATTAACGGCTTATTATTTTTTTTGATAGCCATCAGCATATTTGGCCAAAAATCAGATTCAAACCACAAAACCGCATCGGCATTCCAGTGTTTAACAAATCGTTTGGCGGCAAATGGGGTATCAACGGGAATGAATTGATGAAAGGCGCGCTCCGGTAATCTTTTTGCCATCAATTCAGCGGAAGTGACTGTTCCGGAAGTTACCATAACAAAAGCATTTTTATCTTCTTGCAATATTTTTTTAACAAGCGGAAGCATAGATAAACATTCCCCCACGCTTGCACCGTGCATCCAAATAAGTTTTCCGTTCGGTCTTTCTTTTTTCGGAAAACCCAATCGTTCATTTAAACGCGTCTTATCTTCTTTCTTTTTAAGAAGTCTGAAACATACAAAAATTAAAATAAAAGGGTATAGCAAAATGCAAAGGCATTGATAAAAAAATAATGCTGTCATTTTTAATTTCTTTCTGATAATATATATTAAGAAACGATGTTTTTTTCTAAGCTCATACTAAAATAATTCATTTGAAAAGGCAAGAAAAATGATTACAATTATTTCAAAAAACAAACTTTATACGGAAACATTATGTGATGCATTAAAAGACTTGAATGCAAAAAGTTATGCGCAAGATAAAGAGTTTGGGGAAGCTTTAATAATTGCATTGGATCAAAACTTGACGGATGAAATTTTGTCTGAAGAAGTGTCTTGCCCTGTTTTGTTGATTGGCACAACCCATGAAGAAGCGGATGTGGAATTAGAAGCGCCCTGTTATTTATATGAATTAAAACTTCATTTAAAAACATTACTCGAAAAGAAAAATTCGGCGCTTGTATTTGAAAATAAACGTTTCTTATTTGAGGGGGCCAAACGATTATTGTTTGATAAAAAAACTAAAAAAGATTATTATTTAACGGAAAAGGAAACGGATTTAATTTCTTTTTTGGTGATATCGCTTCCTGAAGGCGCTTCAAAAACGGATTTACTTACGGAAGTTTGGAAGTATCGGGCAGATATTGAAACACATACGGTTGAATCGCATATATATGCTCTTCGGCAAAAGATTGGTGAAAAAGCAGCCGAAAGTTTATTAAAAAATAACGAAGAAGGGTATATTTTGGTGAGCGATTAAAAAAAAGCGGCTTAAAAGCCGCTTTTTTTTCTTGAATCATTCAATTAGATTAATGATTTTTTATTGTTTTTACCAATCAAGTTTGAGTTGATGTTTGAGTTTAATGAAACTTTTGATTTCAAAGCAGAAACATTTGATTTAAAACCATAAGCATTATTGATGGCTGCATTTGATTTGATAGTTGTATGAGCAGCAACGGATTTTAAATTTGTTTTAGCTTTTGATGTTGTTTTTGTGTTTGTTGCTGATTTGTTTGTTTTTGAAGTAGCAGCTTTTGCATTTGTTTTGCCCGTGCATTTTTTTGTGGCACATTTTGTTGTTTTGCAAGAAGCTTTTGAATTCATTAATTTGTCACAAGCTTTTTGCCAAAATTCATTTTCTTGACCCCAAGGACGACCGGATTCTTCCCACATATAATAAGCCGTCAAGCGGATTTCTTCTTCATTTGTGTATTTCTTCATAGTAAAAAACTCCTCTAATAAATGTGAAACACAACTAAAATATAAAATAAATTGTTAGTTAATTCAATTAATTTTTGATGGTTTTATAAAAAAAGAAAAGTTATTTTTTTCAAAAATATTAATAAAAAGTAAATTATTAACTCTTTGTTAATATAAAATTATATTTCAAGGTAAAAAAAAGAGAAAAACAAAAAATTTTTCTCTTTAAAAAATGCGATTCGGAAAATGATAAGTTTTTAACCGATTTTTGTTCTGACCACCGTGAGTGCCGGCAATAATTTAATCAAGTTATTTTCTATTGGAATTTCAACGGATTGCCCTAAATGACCGGAGGATATTTCTTCCGTTTCGGCGCCGGTTCTGTGATCATAGAGTTCATCAACCGTGATTTTAATCGGATCTAATTGATAAGGAGATAAAAATTCTAAGACCATTCCTTTTTGGATTTTATGTTTAATTTCCATAATAATTCGGCCTTCTTTTTCTCCTTTAACAAGACCGGCATAACGCCAAGTGCCGTCACTTGCCGAAACATCATAATTATGCGCTTCAGGGCCGGCGTTGCCGTCCAAAAATCCGACTGTATATCCGCGGGATTGTAGGGTCATTAATTCTTCCATATATTTATCCGGATTCCAATTTTTTGGGTCATTAAACCAATCATCACTGGCATGGCGATAAGTTCTGGCTGTAATGGCGGCATAATATTCTGATTTATTGCGTCCTTCAATTTTAAATGAATCGATTCCGATGGGGAGCAATTCATTTAAACGGGGAAGCCAACATAAATCTCTGGAGTTCATAATGTATGTGCCATTCTCATCTTCATCAATTTGCATTAATTCACCCGCTCTTGTTTCTTCTTCAATATAATAAGTTGAGGATGGATTTGGATGAACGGGTTCTGATTCATATATTTTATAACGCCATCTGCAAGAATGGGCGCAATTTCCTTTATTGGCGCTTCTTCCCGTCATAAAATTTGAAAGCAAGCATCGACCGGAATAACTGACACATAAAGCACCATGAATGAATGTTTCAATTTTAATATCAGGACATTGTTCTCTGATTTCTTTAATTTCCGTTAACGGCACTTCGCGCCCTAAAACGCAAAGACTTGCCCCTTGTTTTTTCCAAAAGTTAACGGTTAAAGTTGAACAAACGTTTGCTTGTGTTGAAATATGAAGGGGAAGGGTGGGGATTTCTTCTTGAATACGGGCAAAAATACCTGGGTCTGCCACAATAACGCCATCTGGATTTAAATCTTTTAATAAAGTGATGAAGTTTTCAATTTTTTCAATGTCTTTATTATGGGTAAATAAATTAACGGTTAAATAAACTTTTTTGCCAAGCTGGTGAGCATATTCAATGCCTTCTTTCATTTCTTCTGCCGTAAAAGAAATTTTGTTTCTTAAGCATATACCGGGCATACCGGCATAAACGGCATCTGCGCCATATAAAAACGCAGTTTTTAATCGATTGAGTGAGCCGGCAGGGAGCAAAAGTTCCGGTTTTTTTTGTGTTTGCATTTTTTTTGTCCTTTGTCTATCTGGTTTAATTAGCGCATATTATAGTCTTTTTTTTAAGAAAAATCAAAAAAATAATACACTTTTTTATCTTTTTACTTTATAATGCACAACATTGATTCAATATAAATAAAAGAGTTGACATTTTTAAAATGAAAAACATTCATTTTTTATGAATGATAAAATTTAGAAAGGAAAGAAAATGACAAGACAAAAACCTGTTGTGCTTTGTATTTTAGATGGCTGGGGATATCGCGCTGAAAAAGAAAATAATGCGATTGAAACAGGAAATACCCCTGTTTGGCATAATTTAATTAAAGAATATCCGACAACAATGCTTAAAACATCCGGATTAGATGTCGGGTTGCCTGCGGGTCAAATGGGTAACTCCGAAGTGGGACACACGAATTTAGGGGCAGGGCGTGTGGTATTGCAAGATTTACCCCGCATTGATAAAGCCATTGAAACGAAAACATTAAATTCGAATCTTGTTTTGCTTGATTTGATTGACGGGCTTAAAAAAACAGGGGGCGCTTGTCATTTGATGGGATTGGTTGGTCATGGCGGTGTTCATGCCCAACAAACGCATATTATTGCGCTTGCCAAAATTTTAAATGAAGCAGGAATCAAAGTATGGCTTCACTGCTTTATGGATGGAAGAGATACGGCTCCTGATTCCGGTCTTGGATTTGTCAAAGAATTATCTGAGGCGTTGGCGGATTGTTTAAATGTTAAAATTGCAACAATTTCAGGTCGTTATTATGCCATGGATCGTGATAACAGATGGGAAAGAATTGAGCTTGCTTATCAAGCGCTTGTTGAAGCAAAAGGGAAACGTTTTGAAACGGCTGAAAGTGCTATTAGCGCTTCTTATGAAGAAAAAGTTTTTGATGAATTTATTATCCCGTGTGTGATCGGGGATTATCAAGGCATGCAAGATGGTGATGGGTTAATTATGGCAAACTATCGTTCAGACAGGGCCAGAGAAATTACCCGTATTTTATTGCAACCGGATTTTGAAGCAGCTCCTCGCTCGCGTGTGGTGAAATTTGAAAAAGCTGTTGCCATGACGGAATATTCCGTTGAACATAATAAGTGGCTTAAAGTTTTGTTCCCACCGGAAGAATTAACCAATATTTTTGGCGAAGTTGTGGCTCAAAACGGATTGAAACAATTGCGTATTGCCGAAACGGAAAAATATGCGCATGTCACTTTCTTTTTTAATGGCGGAAAAGAAACATTGTTCCCGAATGAAGAACGCATTTTGGTTCCAAGTCCGAAAGTGGCAACCTATGATTTGAAACCGGAAATGTCTGCGATTGAAGTAACGGATAAATTGGTTGAGGCTATTAATGATGATAAGTTTGATGTGATTATCGTAAACTATGCCAATGGAGATATGGTGGGGCATACCGGCGTGATGGAAGCGGCCGTGAAAGCTGTTGAAACGGTGGATGCTTGTTTAGGAAGAGTTGTTGAGGCGGTTAAAGCAAAAGACGGCGCTATTTTTGTTACTGCCGACCATGGGAATGCCGAACGCATGAAAGATGAAACAACAGGAGCGCCTTATACGGCGCATACGAATACGCCCGTCATGGCGGTTCTTGTGAATGCGCATGGGGTTAAGGGTTTGAAAGAAGGATGTTTAGCAGATGTTGCGCCGACACTTCTTGAAATCATGAATATCGCTCAACCAAGTGACATGACCGGTGTTTCATTAATTGAAAAATAAGTTTACCTGATAACAAAAAAACACCTTGCAAGTTACTTGCAGGGTGTTTTTTTTAAGGAGTAATATGACAAAGAATATTACATGCAAATAAAGGGATATAAGGAGAATAAATCCCTTTTTTAACAGTCAACTGACTTACGGTGAAAGGAAAACCGCCTGACTGTTAACGAATTGGAAATTTTACATTTCCAAAAATCTTAAATACCGAATGTAATGATTAAATCCGGCTGAATATGCGTTATGAGCTATTTTGTTTGTAAAGTCAAAAAAGAATGGATGTTTTTTGACTAAATCAAAAGCATTTTTTGCTGCCGTTGATGTTGTGAGTTTATATAAGTCAATTGCAAAATAAGTTTGAAGATAGGATGGTAAATCTTTGTTATACATTCTGATTGTTTTGGGGGAGAGCGGTTTAAGTTTTAAATACTCTTCAAATGAAATGTTTGTTGTTGTATGTGGCATTGTTTAAATTCCTCTTTCTGTTAAGTGGTTTGTTTCTTCTTCTAAAAATGAGATATAATGTCCGATTGTATCGATATATATATTGTCTCTTTTTTGATTAAGTTCTTTAAACTCTTGGATTTCGAGTAAATGCTTGAGTTGTTGCACTCCTTCTTGTGGGGTTTTAATGTCGTAAAGATTAATGTTAAATTTTTCTTTTATGTAAAAAGAGGAGAAGAAGGCGTAGTGATAAGAAAATTCTTCTGTTATTCCTTTGTTTTTTAAGAAATTTAAAAATCTTATTTCTTTGGATTGTGAAAATGTAAGATACTGTTTAAGCGCGCAGCTATAAAGATTATTGCTGGTTTCATTCTTTTTAATCCAAATGTCATTCGTGTCAAGCACCTGAATAAGTGTTTGAATGTCTTTTGGGTTTGAAATATGAAAGATTTTTACACCAAACGTATTCTCTAAATAAGATGGCATTGTTTTTGTGTAATGAGAAATAGTTTTATCCTCAAGACCAATTATTTTTAAAAAAGCGGCAAAGTCTGTGTCCCAAACAAGTTGCATGTTGGAGATTTCTATATTTTTATTAATGTTTTTATCAATAAAATTATGACATTTGCTGCAAATAAAATTATAAAGTTTTGGATTTTTATGAATGTTGACTAATTCATTATAAACATTATCCAGATTAACTTTTTTATAGTTTTCTAAAAAAGGGGAAGATAATTTTTGTATTGTTTTCTTTATTAATCTTTTTCTATCAAATCCGACTTTATGAGCGGCTTGAATTTGTTTTGGAACGGGACGCTTACAACAAGTGCAAAATTTGGGCTTGTGTTTTCTTGTAAGTCTTGGGATTAAGTTTTTAATACAGTCATTAAAATATTTTATCAGTCTTTCTTCATCTTGATAAATGACTAAAAGAGAGTTATTATTCATTTTGTTTATCCTTTATTTTGTTACTTTTACAATGGGTGTTTTTGTTTAAAACATAACAAACATAACAAAACTAAAATAAAAAATCAAGCGTTTTTTCTTGGTAACTTTTAAAATTTTATAACATTATGATTTTGTTATTATTTTTTAATTTTATTAAATGCATTATATATTGAGTGAATTTTGATTTTGTTGATTTTTTTGTTGCAAAATGAATTTTTTTCTGCTAAAATAACGAATCGGGATAGAAAAAAAGGAAAGGTTTAAAAAGATGATTGAAAATGCTTTTGATATATGGATTAGATGCTTAATAAGTTCAAATGTTTTGCCTGCCCCGGTTGGTCGAGAGATTTTAAAAGAATCTGTAAATCCTTCTTTTTCATTAGGGCGCCATCAAATGATTGTTCGTTTTTTGATTGAACGTGAAAAATTTGAGATATCCTCTGATGATCCTTTTGAAAATTTTTTAAATGAAAAATCAAAATATGTTTTTGAGGCGGATTCAGAATTGGTTGAATGGTGTCAAACACAAACAAAAATGTGGGAAATACTATTGGCTTCATCTGATGTTATTGATGATAGTGTAAAAATAAGTGTTTTGGTGAGTAGTATTAAAAATTGTCCTTTGATATTGGATAGTGAGAAAAAATGCTGTATAGAGAGTTTGGAGGCATGCTCTTCTCTGATGAATCGTTCTGAAAGGGTGGACACAACAAATTGTGTTATTAATGGTGTTAAACAAGAAAGTGATGATACTTTGACTGATTTTCATAATGCGATGCTTCCTTCTTTTTTATCTAAAAAAAGTGAGAGACAGGAATCTATGCAAACGCCGTCTTATGTTTCATTAAGAATAGATATACAAAGAAATAAAAAAGGATTTCAAAATTATCTGGGCGAAGGCGGATATTCTTTAGGTTATGGAACAATTCGTTCCTATGTCTCCGGGCTTAATTTTATTGATCAAAATTTTGCTGTTGCTTGTCAGGATGTTTTAGGTGGAAGTTTATGGGCTGCAAAAGAGGGTGAATCGGTTAATTTGTTGCTTAATATGTTAAAAGATGAAAAATATCGTTTGCCAAATGGGAAAACATTTTCTGAAATAAATATTGATAAGCATAATTTGTTGACAGCTGCATTGAAGAAATTTATTGATTTTTTAATAAATAAAGCAAATGGGTGATAGTAAAAATACTTTTTTTTTAATTTATATAGTTTTTTAAACAATTACGCCTCCGCAGATAACACAATCATCTTGATAGCAAACAACGGATTTGCCTTTTGTGAGAGAGCTTTGTTCTTCATCAAAAACAACTTCAATTTCCGAATCGGAAAGGCGAATAAGCGTTGCCGGAACGGCTCTGCCGGCTGAACGGTATTTTGCCATAACGGGTAGAGGGGTATTTTCTTTCACTTCAATTCCGCCCCAAACAACATCATTTGCTTTGCATTTTTTTGAAAATGTCGCTTCTTTTGGAGCCACGATAACTTCATTATTTTCAGCATCCAATTCAACAACAAATAATGGGACGGGATGTGCAATGCCAAGGCCTTTTCGTTGTCCGATGGTGTAATTAAAAAAGCCCTCATGTTTTCCCAAAATTTTACCATTAATATGTCTGATAACGCCGGTTTTTGGTTGTTGCTCTAATAAGTCTTTATAATCTCCGCTGTAAAAATCCTGACTATCTTTTTTTTCGGCAACGGGAATGTTTCTTTCGAGAGCCATTTGACGCACTTCTTCTTTTGTGAAATTCCCTAAGGGAAAAAGTGTTTTAGATAATTGTTCTTGGCTCAGTCGATATAAAAAATAACTTTGATCTTTTTTTTCGTCTTTTCCTTTTTTTAAAATAAAGCGCCCGTTTTTTTCTTCAATATTAGCATAATGACCGGTGGCAAAATAATCAAATTTAAGCCCTTCTTTTTTAGCGCGATCAAGAAGCAATCCAAACTTCATTTCAGCATTGCATTTGATGCATGGATTTGGTGTTGTCCCTGATAAATAGGCTTCTTTAAAATATCTTAAAACCGTTTGTTTATATTCTTCGGAGCAATCAAGAATAACGGAGTCAATGCCATAATTTTTTGCCCATTCTTGGATGATTTTATAATCTTCTTTCTCAGTCGGGCCATAACAAGAATTAATGGCTTCTTTTAAATTGGGAATGTCTTTATTATAAATGGACATACTGATGCCTACAACATTAAACCCTTGCTCTTTTAAAAGTAAAGCCGTTAAAGTGGAATCAACGCCGCCGCTTAAACCGATTGCAACTTGTTTCATTGATAAACTCCTTTAAAATAAATACCAAATATAAGCGGCATAAGAACATAAGAATAAAAAGCCGATTGTTCTTGAAAAACATTTTTTCCAAAAGGCGACACCTGTTAAAACAAATGCAACCAATAACATTATCAGAGAGTCAATTCGCATACTTTCTTCAATTTTAATCGGTAAAATAAGAGCGACAGTACCTAAAATAAATAACGCATTATAAATATTGCTCCCGACAACATTTCCAAAAGCAACGCCGTTTTCTTTTTTAAATGACGCAGTCATAGAAGCGGCAAGTTCCGGTAATGAAGTGCCGACCGCAACGATGGTTAAGCCGATAACAGCTTCAGAAACGCCCCACATACGGGCCAGCAAAATCGCATTGTCAACTAAAAATTTGGCACCCAGCATGGTTAAGCAGATCCCGACAAAACTTAAAATTAAAGCTTTTGTAAGAGACATTTTGGTTGGTTCTTTTTCCTCGTCTTGATGATTTTTTTTGTCAGTTTTATAACAATAAAAAACATATCCGATCAGTGTGCTGACTAAAATAAATCCGATTACTCTGTTAATGATGCCAAAATAAACACTTGCAACAACCATGATACTGGCAAGCATTAAGAAAAAGCCGTCTCGTTTAAAATCTTTAATATCAATTTTAACCGGATGAATAACGGCAGCAGCCCCTAAAACAAGCAAGATATTGGCAATGTTTGATCCGATAACATTCCCGAGGGCAATCCCGTTTGACCCTTTTAAAACCGAAAGAAGGGAGGCTAATAATTCCGGTGTTGAGGTGCCGAATCCAACTAAAACAAGCCCGATGACAAGAGAGGAAAGCCCCATTTTTTTTGCCACCCCGACCGATCCGTCAACAAGCAAATTTCCGCCCCAAACAAGCAATGATAACCCGATAATCAGCATTAAGTAAACCATGTTTTTCCTCTTTTTTTGTTATTAAAGTGGATGTATTTTAACTGATTTTCTTTTTTTTTGCAAATTGAAAAAAGAGATCTTTTGAATATAATTTTATGTGACAATATTGTTACATAATAAATACATATTTGTTACATTTTGTTTCAAATTTACTTATTTAATTTCTTTTTCATAAAAATATATGTATCAAAGAGTGGTCTTATAAATTAATTAAGGAGTTTGATATGAAAAAATTATTACTTCCGGCTGTTGCTTTAGGCGCCATGCTTGCTTCAACAGGAGCCGAAGCTGCCGGATACCATTTGTCAGAATACACAACAACCGGTCTTGGTCGTTCTTTTGCCGGTGTGGGTGTGATGGGGGACGATTATTCTGCTCTTGGATTTAACCCGGCCGGTATGCAATATAATGCAAAAAGCGGTGGTCAAACAGGTGTAACCATGGTGAGCCTTCACACAGATTATAAAGGAAGCGTTGGGCCGACTTATGATCCTTTTAATCAGCAAGTTAAAGCGCCAAAATCAGGGAGTGGTCATACACGCCCGACACGTGTGTTACCAAACATTTTTGTTCAACATAAAATGAATGAACGCATGACATTAGGGTTAGGGGCTTATGTTCCTTTCGGATTGGCAACAGACTATGAAAACGGTTGGTTTGCTGAAACACATGCAAGTCTTTCTCAAGTTTCCGCTCAAACAGTCAGTCCGGCTCTTTCTTATCAAGTGAATAAATATTTTGCCCTTGGTGCTGCTTTAAATATTCAATATATTGAAGCAAAATTAACAGGTGCGATTGAAAAAGACATGGGCGCGCCTTTCCCTGTTGCCTTAGATGGTGCAACGAATAATTTGCGCGGAGATGATGTTGGTTTAGGATATACCATCGGTGCCACATTCACACCAAGAAAAGACATTCGTTTAGGTGTTTCTTATCGTTCAAAAGTGAAACATAAATTAGAAGGGGATGTAAAATTAACTGGCATTTCTCCAATGGTTACAGCTATGACTCAAGGGGCGGTTTCAAACGGTAACCGTGATATTTTCACAAAAATCACAACACCTGAAATTTTAACATTCTCCGGCGCTTGGGATTTCAACAGATGTTTCACCTTAACGGGAACTGCCCGTTGGACACGTTGGAGTCAATTTGACCGTTTGGATATTTACGAAAAGAAAACGGGAGAAATGATTTCCGGCACGTATGAAAACTGGAAAAATACTTGGTATTATGCCGTTGGTTTGGATTACAGACGCAACCAAAACTGGACATTCAGAACGGGTATCGGTTATGATGAAACTGTGATCAAATCGCCGGAATTCAGAACGGCTCGTATTCCGGACGGTCGCCGTGTGTTAACCTCATTTGGTTTGTCATATAAAAAGAATAATTGGCAAATCGATGCCGGTTATATGCATATCTTTATTCACGGCTCTCATGCATACGGCACAGCTGACGGTGCTTCAAAAATGGATATGAAATATTCATCAAGCGCTGATTTGCTCAGCTTTGGGGTGCAATACAAATTCTAAAAATAAGAGTTTTGAATTTGTGATAAATCGGGGTGGATATTTTAAAAATCCACCCTATACTTTTTTGGAAAAATGAGTATATTTTTTATTGACTTTTATAAAGATAAATAGGTATAAAAAATATAGGTTCACAAAATTTAGGAGAGATAAATGTCAAAAAACAAAAAAAATAATCCGGTTAACACAAAACAAGAAGAAACCAAATCTTTAAAAACAATTCCTGTTGTTGAAAAGGGTGCTTGTTGCACAAAAGAAGCAAATTGTTGCAAATCAGAAGGATGCTGTGGACAAGATTGCAAATGTGGACAAGACTCTAAATGTGGGGAAAAATCTTCTTGTAAAACTGCAGTTAAATGTTTGACAATGTTAGTTTCCGCGTTGATGATTTCAACAGCAATTTTGTTTGTCGGTATGGAAATGACCAAACCGCAAATTGCGCCACGTGTAAGCGGAAATATGGATTTTCAAATAGGGGATTATTTGCGCAAAAATGCAAACTTTGTTGCACAAATCGTTGAATCGCAACAAGAAAAAATCCAAGCTGAACGTGAAGCTGAAGCAAAAAGAGCTCAAGAAGAAGCTCAAAAAGCGCAAGCTGAAAAATTAAAAGGTTATGTTGAAGAAATTTCAAAAGATGCAAAATATTATTCTTTAGGTAACAAAGATGGTAAATATGTGATTATTGAATTCTTTGACTATCGTTGCGGTTGGTGTAAGAGAACAAATTCTGCTCTTTGGGAAAAAATTGATAGCGGTAAAGCTCCGAATATTCGTTGGATCCCTGTTGATGCGCCAATTTTCGGGGAGGGAAGTGCTTTAATTTCTCGTTATGTTTTATCAGCCGGTAAGCAAGGCAAATACGCTGAAATGCATCATGAAGTTGTAAGCGCAAGTGGCAATTTAGATAAAGTAGCTTTGGATGAATTGGCTAAAAAAGTTGGTTTAAATTTAGACCGGTTGAATAAAGATGTTGAGTCAGATGAAATTAAAGCCCAATTGGCAAATAATATGAAAATGGCTCAAGAAATTGGCGTTCAAGGCGTTCCGTTTATGATTGTGAACGGAAGAGTGCATGGTGGTGCTTTGTTAAATGAAAGTTTAGAACAAGCCGTTAAAGAATCGAATGAAATGAAATAAATTTCATAAAGAAAACTAAAAAAGGCGTCTTAATATAGGCGCCTTTTTTTTGCTCAATGAATCGATAAGTTTTATTCACTTCTTTCTTTTTGTTTATAAAAGGGTTTATATGGAATTTTTTTCCAATTAAACGGGCGATGTCCATAAACTTTTTCAATATCAACATAAGGAACATTTCCCATGTTTTGACCCGGATGTGCAAAGACCAAATGACTGAAGTCTTTAGAATAAATATCAACATTTTCAGGAGGGCAAAGGGAAAAAGCCGCTGTTGAATAAAAGGTGCAAACTTTTTGAGGCTTGACCATCATAGATAATAATTCAGCCGGAACCTGACGGGTGATAATCGGCGTTCCGGGGAAAATTTCGGCCCAGTTTGTCTTTTCTCTCGGGTGCGGTTTTATAACAACTTGATTGATGTCATAGTTTTTTAAAATGCTTTTATAAAGCTTAACTTTATCTTCTTCAGAAACAATACCGTCTTCGCTTAATGGCTGTGTTATCAAAATAACGGATTTTGTTTCAAGAAGTTTTAAAGATTTTTCATCAACATTGAAAATAGAAGCAATTTTGGCTTTTTCTTCAGCATTTTTTTCATTCCATAATTTTTCAAGGTCATGCACAACTAATTTCGGATGGGCTGACTTTTCAATTTCATGGCCAAGTTTTGTTGTATAGCATTGAATAATGTTTGGATTATTCAAATGTTTTTCAACCATGTGTGAATCGCTTGCGCCATCTGAAAGAGAATAAAACGGATAATTCTGGCTGATTTCATTTGCATAAGGCGTGACCAAATTGCCATAAAAAGGCATGGCTGAACCTTCCAGTTTGCTTTCCAATTTATCCAAAAAAGAATGAACATATTCGTCCAATAATTCTTTGGGAGGGAGTTTGATTGAGGCTTTTGATTTTAAATTGCAATCTTTAATCGCTGGACCCAACAAAAAAAATGTTTTATCCATTTTATCGGTAAATGCTAAAGAATATTGCAACAATGAATAGGTGGAATTCGCAATAAAAAATCTTGATATCATTTAAAACCTCCTAAAAAAATCGGAGTTTAGTATAGCAAAAGAGGGGTTGTTTGTCAAATGTTTTTGATAAAGACTAATCTTCTCGTTGCATCACGGCAACAAAGAGCCCGTCCGTATTTGTTTTAAAAGGAGAAAACTGTTTATGTGTTTTAAGTTTAAATCCGGGATTTGTTTTTAAAAATTTTTGAACCTGCATAATATTTTCATCTTGCGTTAAAGAACAGGTCATATAGGATAAAAAGGCTCCTTTTTCAACATACATTGAGGCTTTTTTCAAAATCATTTGTTGTTTTTTGACTAAAGACAAAAATTCTTCTTTTGAAAGTTTCCATCTGGCATCCGGACATCTGCGCCAGGTTCCGGTTCCGGAGCAGGGGGCATCCACAACAACATGTGAAAATTTTATGTGTGGATTATTTTTTAAATAAAGGGGCAAATTCGTTGTGGTATCAATCATTTGAATATGCGCGCGGACAGCTCGTTTTTTTAATTCATCCAGACTTTGTTTTGAAACATCATGAGAAACGATTTTACCGTTTTTATTCATCATTTGCGCAAAAATAAGCGATTTACCGCCGGCACCTGCACAATAATCCAAAATAACATCTCCTTGTTTTATTTTGGTTTCTAAGGCAACTAATTGGGAGGCTTCATCTTGCACTTCAATAAGACCGTTTTTAAACGTTTGGAGGGCATTTAAATTAACCCTGTTCTTCAAAATAAGACCAAATGGAGATAGTTTTGTTTCTTCAGTTTCAATGCCTTCTTTTAAAAGCGATTGTTTCACAATGGTTCGATCGCTATTGGCTCTTAAAATAATCTGGGGCGTTTCTAAAAGCGCAGGGAGTTCTTTATCAGCATTTTTGATTTTTTCAATAAGCCATTCAGGCGTTTCCATTTGAACATGAAACGGTATTTCTTTGTTTTTTAGCCATGTCTTGTCAGATAAAATTTCAATTCGCTTTGAAATAGGGGCGTCAGGATATAAATAATCAAGTCTCATCTTGTGCCTGACATAGTTCCAAACAATTTCAGTTAATTTTTTCCTGTCTTTCGACCCGAAAGATTTATGGGTTCTTGTAAAAGAGTTTATCAGTTCATTAGCCGGTCTTTTTTCTTTTTCAATTTGAGAAATTAAATTGCCAGCCTCTAAAAGAATAATTTCTTCTTTCATTTAGGAATCCTTTTCTTGATTTAATCCTTTAAATCCGGTGGCAACAACATAAACTTCAGAGGAATCTTTCCGACTGGCATCCGGTTTTGCATGTTTAACAACTTTAAAATGTTGTTTCATTTCAGCTAAAAATTGATTTTCCGTCCCGCCTTGAAAAATCTTTGCAATAAAAACACCGCCGGGGTTTAAAACTTGAATGGCAAAATCATAAGCCATTTCAAGCAAATTCATAATTCTTAAATGATCAAGAGCGTGGACACCGGTTGTGTTGGCCGCCATATCGGACATAACGATATCCGCTTGATGCCCGCCTAACAATTCTTTAAGCATATCAGGGGCTTCATCTTTGGTAAAATCCATTTGAACGAGTTTTGCTCCGTTAATCGGTTCAGCCGGCAATAAATCCATTCCGACAACAAGCGGATTTTCAGGGGTGGATTGAACTCTTTTGACCGCAACTTGAGACCAGCCACCCGGCGCGCACCCTAAATCAACAACGCGTTTACCTGGTTTAAAAAAATGAAATTGGTCGTCTAATTGCATAATTTTAAAAGCAGCCCGTCCCCGATAACCCAATCGGTGAGCTTCGCTGACATAAGGATCGTTTACTTGTCTTTGCAACCATTTTGTGCTGGAGGCTTTTCTGCCTTTTACTTTTTTGAGATGCGTTTTCAACGGACGCGCCGTAAATTTCATTTTGATACTCCGATAGCTATAAAATTATTGATGTTGATTTGTTTTGAGCGCGGTAAGAGGGGCAGGGGTCGGTTCAGCAGAAACTCTTGGAGTATTTTCAAACGGATTAGCCGTTTGTGTTTCAAGAGCTTGCAATTCCTGGCGCATTAAGGCGCGAGCCTGATCATTTTGAGCCGCTAAATATAAGAATGATTTTCCATTACTTCCTTTTGCAGTTATATTTAAACCACTTAAATTAGCTCTTAATACCAAACGTTGTATTTTAGGAGGGAGCATTGCAAAAAATCTTTGGCGCATGTTCGCTAAATAAGGAATTTGCTCGGCTTCTTCATTTGATACAATGCCGATACCTGCTTGTGATTCTTTTCCTTTTAAAAGGGTCGCATAAGGTAATCCTTGTTCAGGATTTGGGGAAGATTGACGTGAAGCCGTTGCATTTTTTATTTGAGCGCTTGAGGGTAAAAATGTTAAAGCGCTTGAAGAGCCTTGTGGCGTAAATGAAACGGCAAGACCGGCATTGTTTGCTTTTTGAACAAATTGACGTTCCTCATTTGAAAGAGCTTCTAAATTTTGCGTTGTTCCTGTTGTTGGAGTGGATAAAGAGTTTTCAGCCATTAAAAATCCTTTTAGTTCATAGGGGGTTGATCAGAAGGCTTGTTTTTTGATTGAGGAATAAAGACATGAAGATCCGGATGTGTTTGCTTGAACAAAAAAACATCTTGATAATAGAGTTCTTCAAACGTGATATTTGAATTTCTTTCCAAAGTTAATTGAATTGCATTTTTATCCGATTCAAAAGCAATCATTTTTTTGAAGATATTTTTGAGTTGCTGTTCAAGATCCGGATTGGTTACTTGAAGCCATTGATTGTTTTCACAAGAATAAATAATTTCGTTTAATGTGTTTGATTGTGTGTTTTCGATATATTCAACCCGAACGGCCGGTTTATTTAACAAATAAAATGTTCGTTCGGTTATTTTTCCGGTTGGCTTTCCATTTGCCAGAGTTTCAAGCATAACTAAATGTGTCAGCTCGCCTTTATCATCAAAAATAGGCTTTGAGATATGCGTAATATCATATTTATTTTGATTGTTTTTTTGATAATAGGTTCCGAGTTTTAATTCACCTTGTTCTGTGTAACTCCAAGCATGCGTTAAAATGCCGTTAGAATAAAACCGAATTAAAGATTTGTTTTTATTTTCAAAAAAATGTGTTTCAAGAACTAAACGATTATTTTGATCATAGCTGAGTGTTTTTAAAATAAGCGTTGGTGTTTGCGGGTGAACATAAATATGGGAAAATCCGCCATTTTTTGTTTTTTGTATATAAGATTTTGAAAGAACTTTTTGGGCATCCCTTTCGTTGGCTGTTTGTTCATTTTCATATTCGTTATAATAAATAAAATCGCCTGCTTGATAGGTGATAATAATATGCCCGTTGGCAAGTTTCTTTCTCTCTAATTCAATGGCTTTTATTGGGTTCATTGGCGTAACTCTCACTTCTTTATGCTGAATATAACTCAAAACACTTGAAAAAACAAGTTTTTATTTTTTGTTGTTTTGCTAGAAATCAGAGCCTTGAAGATCAAAAGCTTCTGCTTCGGGTTTAAATTCCCTGTCCGGTTCTTGCTCAATCAGATTTTTTGTTTTTGAACGCTCAGCGGGGCTATTGGCCTGTGGTTGCTCTGTTTCAGTTTCTTGAGAGGGAGCTCTATCTGAACTTGTCACCCTTTGACGCATTTGACGCGAAGAGGCGGCTCTTTGTCTTGATTGACTTTGTTGCAATTGTTCTAATTTTTTGGCTTCGGCCTCTTTTTGCAACCGCTCTCTTTCATTTTGCTTTTCAGAATCAATTAAAACTAAATTATCAATAATTTGATCGGAAATCTCTGTATTGTTTAAAACAGGGTTTTGCTCTAAATACCATAAAATGGTTTGCCCGTTTGCATCTTTTTTATAAATTTCATCACCGGCATAATCAACAAAAAGATTTAAAATTTCAGCTCTTGGGGCATAATAAGCGGCAAAGAAACTAATCGGAAACTCTTTTGGGGCTCCTTTAATCGGAAATTCATCATTTTGGACGGTTTCATTCGGATTAATATTTCCTTTTTCAAGCAAAGTCTGCAACACGTGAGGATTTCCTCTTAAGATGGCTAATTGCAATATAGAACCGCCACAAGGAAAGTGAATGTTAAAATTGGTCTTTTTGGTAATTTCTTTTTCAATTTCTTGTGCCGATCTTGCCATTCGAACAACTTGTTGAATCGGATGATAACGGCATTCGCCTTTTGGTCCCGCAAAAGACATACTCGGAAATAAGAAAATTCCGGCAATGGTGAAAAGTAAAGCCTTTTTCATAATAAACCCCCTTTGTTTATTTTTTCTTATATGGATTTTGAAAGAAAAAAAGTTTTTTGTCAATAGGTGTATTTTGTTTTATGTTATAAAGTGAAACCGTTGATTTAATTCCTTGCATGTCCACAACTTCCCATTGCTTTAAAACCAAGGCTTCTTTATCAATGATTAAAGTGAGAGAACCCAATTCTTTTGCACCTTTTTTAACGGCCGTTACTTTATATTCATCTAAAACATCTTGAACAGAGGTCACTAAAAATTCCGGATCTGAAAATTTAAGTTCTTTTTTTAAAATTAAATTGACAGGGGTTTGACTTAAATCAAAATAGCTGACTTCTTTTAAATCTTTGTCATGATAGATAAGATATCCGTTAACGGCATAAAACTCAAGAGGGGAGCCTTTTTCATAAACAAGTCTCATTTTCCCGGGGCGAGACATATAAAGCGTTCCCGTTTGCAAATCATTTTCCGTTTTTGAGTTAAACTGCGCAAATTCGGCTTTTAATGTCTTAATTTTATTATAAGCCGTTTCAACTTTTTTTAAAATAGCTCTGTTTTCGGCCGTATCAACTTTTTTATCGATATCTGCAACAGCAGGGAGCGAAAAACAAAGAAGTGTGGCAAGTAAAATCTTTTTCATTTTTATCCTTTTTTAAGCATTTACGGTTGGAACAAGAATTTCGCGTTTACCCGCAACGTTTGGTTTGGAAATCACGCCTTCAGCTTCCATTCTGTCAATTAAATCAGCAGCCTTATTATACCCGATGCGTAATTGACGTTGAACATAGCTGGTTGAAACTTTTTGGTCTCTTAAAATAATGGCAACCGCTTGATCATATAAATCGCCACCATTTGGAACATTTCCTCCGCCAACTGCACCGGCAGCAAGACTTGCCTCAGCTTCCGGATCTGTTGTAACGGCGTTAAGATATTGAGGCTCAGCTTGCAATTCCCAGTGATGGACAACTTGTTCAACATCATGATCGGAAACAAAGGGGCCATGAACGCGTTGAGGTTTTTGACCGGCCGGCATGAAGAGCATATCCCCTTTACCCAATAATCTTTCCGCGCCATGTTCATCCAAAATGGTTCTGGAGTCTGTTTTACTTCTGACCTGGAAAGACATACGAGACGGGAAGTTTGATTTAATTGTTCCGGTAATCACATCGACACTTGGTCTTTGTGTGGCCAAAATCAAGTGAATCCCAACGGCACGCGCCATTTGAGCCAATCTTTGAATTAAAGGATCAACTTCTTTACCGCATCTTCCCATTAAATCAGCCATTTCATCAATAATGATAACAATATATGGAATCGGAGTTAAATCAAACTCTTGTTCTTCATATATAGGGCGTCCCGTTTCCGGATCAAAGCCTGTTTGAACTCTTCTTGTTAAATTTTTGCCTTCTTGAGCGGCTTGTTTTAATTTTTGATTGTATCCTTCAATATTTCTGACCCCTAAATGAGACATAGAGGTATATCTGTCTTCCATTTCTCTGACCGCCCATTTTAAAGCAATCACAACTTTTTCCGGATCGACAACAACCGGTGTTAAAAGATGCGGAATTCGATTATAAACGGATAATTCAACCATTTTCGGGTCAACCATGATTAAACGACATTCAGCCGGTGTAAATTTATAAATCAATGAAAGAACCATGGTGTTAATGGCAACGGATTTACCGGAACCTGTTGTCCCCGCAACAAGTAAGTGAGGCATTTTAGCTAAATCAGCAAAAATAGGGGCTCCGCCGATATCTTTTCCCAAAATAAGAGGAAGAGCACCGGTATGATTTTTAAATTGCGGATGTTCAATCATTTCTCGGATATAAACGACTTCTCGTTTTAAATTCGGCATTTCAATCCCAACGGCATCCGTTCCGGGGATAACGGCAATACGAACGGAAACAACGCGCATTTTCATGGCAATATCATCTGCCAATGTGATAATGCGGGCGCTCTTAATTCCGGCGGCCGGTTGAAATTCATATAAGGTGACGACAGGACCGGGATGTGCGGTAACAACTTTTCCAGTGATGCTAAATTGCGCTAAAACATCTTCAAGTTCTTTGCTTGTTTTAAGCATAACTTCTTTGGATAAAGAGGGCGTATTGCTTGATTTAATCGGATCAAGAAGAGTGCTTGACGGTAATTCAAGAACTTCTGCTTCTTCTTTTTTTGAAGAAGTTTCTTGAGCCTTTTCTTCTTTTTCTTTTCGTTTAAAAAGCAAAAGAGATTTTTTTTGAGCAGCCGGTTCAAACGTTTCTTCGTTTTCCTCTTCTTTCATTGAAATCGGGGTGAAATCAAAATCATCTTCTTGAGTAAATACCGGTTCAATTCTTTCTTTAATCGGTTCAGATTTCTTGTTGAAATTAAAAGAGAAAATGCTTCCTTGTTTTTCTTTTTGCTCCGGTTTTTCAGGTTCAGCTTCAACTTCAAAGCTCTCATTGTTTTCAATGATGATATCTGAAGAAACTGTCTCATTCTTTTTGAATGAAATTTTCGGGAAAGAAAAAGAGGGGAGTTTAAAGGATAGTTTTCTAACGGCGGGTAAAGGCATATTTTTTGCCACAGAACAAGAAATACTTGAAAACCATTTTGAAAAGCGGATAAACGGGATATTGAGCCCCAATAAAATAAAAGTGATGGAGGCAAGATAAAAAAGAGCTTGAATATAAAAAGGAAACAGAGCGCTTTTTCCTATCCATTGAGATAAATAAAATCCGATAAATCCACCGCCTTTTGAGGAAAGCCAAGAACCGTTTGTTTGAATGAAAGAGGGTCCGAGAGTCCAAGCAAAGGTAAAGAGTCCGATTAAAAAGAGGGAAACTCTTGTTTTAAATAAAGGAGCTCCTCTTAAGAGCATAACGCCACTTGAAATAAGGAAAATAGGGATTAAAAAGCCACTTATTCCAAAAAATTGCAAGATAAGGTCAGCCGATATAGCGCCAAAGGAACCTAAAATATTTTGAATTGCTTCAGAACTGGCTGTATTCAATGAGGTGTCCGCAACATTATATGAAAAACAAGATATAAAGAAAACACATCCGAGCAAGAAGAATAAAATTCCATTAAAAATTTGAAAAAAACGATTCATCTTTTATCCCTATATAATATTAAAATAGTCCTTTTTTGTTCTATAGCGCTAAATTAAAAAAAATACAACTTTATTTTTAAAAAAAAGAAGAGTTTTTTCTTTTTTTGAGATATTTTTTAAAAGCTGAAGAAAGGCTTGACACGTGATTAAAAATCTGCAATAGTGAGCAAAATGAAAGGAATTTAAAATGCATTCAAACTTATTTTTACGCCTTGTATCGGCTCTTGTTTTAGCTCCTGTTGTTTTGGGAAGTGTTTGGTTTGGAAAAGATTTTTATTTGGATTATTCTATTCCCTTGTATACGATTTTGTTAGCGGTTTTTGGGGCCGGATTGGCGTGGGAATGGACCTATATGTTTGATAAAAAAGTTTCGGTTAATACGGTTTGGATGGTTCTTTTTGCTTGCTTATGTGCGTTTATGACGGAAGCAAATCCTGCTTTTGCGCTTTGGCTTGCGCTCTTGGGAACAACAATTGTTTTTTATAAGTCCGGGTCAAGACTTTTATATTCTTTAGGGCTTTTATATATTTGTTTGCCTCTTATTTCATTGGGGTATATTTATTATGTGAATGATTCTGTCAGTCGAGAAATCGTTTTGTGGTTATTTTTTGTGGTATGGGCAACGGATATTGGCGGATATGTTGTCGGAAAATCTGTCGGCGGACCGAAAATTGCGCCGAAAATCAGTGCAAAAAAAACATGGGCCGGCTTAATCGGCGGTGTTTTGTTTGCAATGGGTGTGGCTTATTGTTTTGCCCTTTATTTGAATGCAAATAATTATATTACCCCCACAAGCGGATTGACCTTTGAAGGGGTCAAATCCGTATTGATTTGTTCGGCCGGTATTTTAGCCGTTGTCTCTCAAATCGGTGATTTCTTTGAATCTTATATCAAACGCTCGTTAAATTTAAAAGATTCCAGTAATTTGATTCCGGGGCATGGCGGTCTTTTTGACCGCGTTGACGGATTATTATTTGCGGCTGTTTTAACGGCTGTGATTGTTTATTTCTTTAAAGATGGAGGCATGGTTTTTTAATGTTGACAAGTTTGATTTATATTGCCTCATTTGTTCTTGTTTTATCGTTAATTGTTGTGATACATGAAGGCGGTCATTTTTTGATGGCCAGATGGTGTGGTGTTCATGTAACCGATTTTTCCGTCGGGTTTGGAAAAGAGATTTTTTCGCGTGTTGATAAAAAAGGAACAAGATGGAAAGTTTGTTTAATTCCGCTGGGCGGTTATGTGAAAATGCTGGGTGATACGGATGCGGCCAGTGCTCAATCTTCAACTGAAGGACTGACTGAAGAAGAAAAAAAGAAAGCATTTTTAACACAAAAACTTTGGAAAAGGGCGTTGATTATTTTTGCCGGCCCCGGAATGAATTATTTGTTTGCGATTATCTTGTTAACCGGTATTTTCTTTTCATTGGGAGAGGCCAAAATGAAACCGGTTATCGGCAGAGTTATTGAAGATTCTCCGGCATCTGAAGCCGGAATGTTGCCGGGGGACAGATTTGTTGAAATCAACAATCAAAAGGTAAATGAATTTTCGGACGTTATTCGTTTGGTTCGGTTAACGGAATTTGGAAAACCTTTAGATGTTTTGTTTGAACGTGATGGGGTGATGCATAGACTCTCTTTGAAACCGAGATATGTTGATGGCTCTGAATATCCGATGATTGGTTTTTCTGCTTCTGCGGAACATATTGAAGCCACAAAGCCTTTAACATTCGGAATGGCTGCTTTAAAATCATTAAAAACCGTTTGGGGTATTACGGCGGATACAACGATTTATTTAGGGCAGGTTTTGTTTCAAAACAGAAGTCCGAAAGATATGCGTGGACCTTTAGGTATTGCTGAAATGTCCGGTGATGCCGTTCGGGGCGGATGGCTTTCCTTATTAATGTTTATTGTGCAAATATCGGTTGCTGTCGGGTTTATGAATTTATTACCTATTCCTGTTTTGGATGGGGGACATTTGGCGTTTTACGCCGTTGAAGCGGTAAGGGGAAAGCCACTGCCTGACCGCGCTCAAAATGCGTTTTTAGTGGCAGGTTTGAGTGTATTATTAGTGTTGTTGGCATATACAATGATTTTGGATGTGCCACGTATTGTGCAAAGGATCTTTGGATGAAAAAAATAGTGAGTTTTTCTTTATTGGTATCTTCCGTTCTTTCAACACCGGCCGGTGCTGAAATTTTGAAAAATGTTTTAATTGAAGGCACTCATCGGTTTGAACCGGCTTCAATTATGCAAAACCTTAATATCTCAAAAGGGCAAAATTTAACGCCTTACGAATTAGATAATATAACAAAAACATTATTTGAAACAAAATTATTTAGTGATGTTGATGTGCGTATGAATAATGGAACGCTCACCATTAAGGTTCAAGAAAATCCGATTGTTCGTGAAGTCTATTTTGAAGGCAACGAAAAAATGGACGATGATGTGTTAAAAACGGAAATTGACTTAAAACCGAGAACCGTTTATACCGCCAGCACAGCGCAATCAGATGCAGACAGATTGTTAACGCTTTATAAAAGAAGCGGACGTTTCGGCGCCACTGTTACACCGAAGATTATTAAAAAAGATCAAAATCGTGTGGATGTGATTTTTGAAATTGAAGAGGGTGCTAAAACAACAATTGAAAAAATCAGTTTTACAGGGAACACTCGTTTTGATGATGGAACGCTCAAAGATGTTTTAATCACAAAAGAAAATGCATGGTATCGTTTCTTTGCTTCAACGGATACTTATGATCCGGATCGTTTGAACTATGATAAAGAAATGTTGCGCCGTTTTTATTTAAAACACGGATATGTTGATTTTAAAGTAGTGAACGCTGCCGCTGAATTATTGCCGGATAAAACAGGTTTTACGTTAACAATTGATGTTTTAGAAGGTCAAAGATATCGTTTTAGTCAACCTCAAATCAAAGTTTCATTACCGGCCTATGCTAAAAAAGGGAATAAAGAAGAATTAATCAAATTGCTTGATTTTGAAAAAGGCGATTGGTTTAATGCCGAAAAGATTGATTCAACCGTTGAACAGTTGACAGATAAATTTGCAAATGAAGGATATGCTTTTGTTGAAGTGACGCCGGAATTTGTAAGAAATGAAAAAGACAGAACTGTTCAAGTTGTGTTCAGGGTTCAAGAAGGTGAAAAAGTTTTTGTTAACAAAATCAATATTCACGGAAATTCAAGAACTCAAGATAAAGTGATTCGTCGTGAATTTAAAATCAAAGAAGGGGATGCTTTCAATGCTTCTAAATTACGTCGTTCACAACAAAAAGTTGAAGATTTAGATTATTTTGAAAAAGTTGATTTTAAAACAAGTCCTCTTTATTCAGATGCCTCCAAAACAGATGTTGATGTAACGGTCAGAGAAAAATCAACAGGGTCATTCAATGTGGGTGTCGGTTGGTCTTCTTATGACGGTATGTTGTTTGAAACAGGGATTGTGGAACGCAATATTTTGGGAACAGGGAACATTGTTAACTTAAATGCAATGCTTTCACAAAAAGAAACCCAATATGTTGCGGGGCTTACCAATCCGTATTTCCTTGATTTACCGTTATTAGCCGGACTTGAAATCTTTAGAACAACCAGAGATAACAGTGACTCCAGTTCATATAGCTACACCTCTTATGGGGCAACAACTCGTTTCGGTTGGAATTATACGGATGCTTTGCGTCAAACCGTTCGTTATACATTAAGAAGAGATGATGTGAACGATATTGACAGTGATGCTTCTATTTATATTAAAGAACAAGAAGGCCAAACAACCGTTTCCTTAATCGGTCAAGATATCAGTTATGATAAACGAGATAGTAAAATTAATCCGACACAAGGGTATTATTTGAACTTGGGAACGGATTATGCCGGTATTGGCGGGGATACAAAATTCTTCCGCGTAACGGCAACGGCCATTCAATATTTTTCATTAGCTGATGATGTTGTTCTCTCTTTACGAGGTGACGGTGGTCACATTTGGGGAACAGGTGGCAAAGATGTCAGAATTAACAACCGCTTCTTCTTAGGGGATTATTCTTTAAGAGGATTTGAATATGGTGGTGTGGGTGCCAGAGACCGGGCAACAGATGACGCTTTGGGCGGTAACTGGTATGTAACGGCATCAACTGAATTGGTTTTCCCGCTTGGATTGCCGCGTGAAATCGGTATCAAGGGTAAAACATTTGTTGATGCAGGGTTAATTGGTAAACCAGACGGATATGATGCAAAATATATGGATTACAGCAGTGGTGTTCGTGTTGCTGCGGGTGTCGGTATTTTGTGGCAATCACCGATGGGCATGATTAACCTTGATTTCGCATTACCGGTTGTTAAAGAATCTTATGATAAAACACAAATATTCCGTTTGAACTTTGGGAAAGGATTTTAAAAATGAGTAATATAATTTTAAAAACATGTGCAGGATGTGGTGTTGCCGGATTTGTTTTAGCAGCAGCGATGGCATACGGAACAGTTCCGGTTAACAATTCAGCAGTTGCTGTTTTGGATTTAGACCGTGTTCAACAAGAAGCGGATGCTTATGAAAAAGTTAAAACAGAAACTGAAAAACATGTGAGTGCTTTGAAAGCAAGATTTATTGATGAAGAAACGGCTTTAACTCAAAAAGGTGTTGAACTTAAAAAGAAAATTGACGCTGCCGGAGGTAAAACAGCCGGATTTGAAAAAGAAATTCAAAAGTTTAACCAGGAATTAATTGAATTTCAACGTAAAGTTCGCTTCCAATCTGAATTGATTGCCAGAGCAAAAAATGCAGCCATTGCTCAAGTTTCTCCAATTGCTCAAAGCTTATTAAAAGAAATCAGTCAGAAAAAAGGATTAAGTATTATTTTGCCGCGTCCTTATGTAACATATCATACACCAAATGTTGATATCACAGATGATTTTATTAAATTACTTGATGACAAAAATATTCAGGTAAATTATCCGGATCCGGCTCAGTTTACCGTTCCTGTTGTTGCAAATCAAGGCGCTTCACAAAAGGCGACTGAGCAAAAACCTGAAGAAAAATCAGCAGAAAGTAAATAAATATGACTGATACACGTTTTTTTGATAAAATAGAAGGATTAACGTTAGGTGAAATTGCCAAAATCGGGGAGCTTGTGCTCCCTGAAGGCGCTCCTTCAGACAGGGTTTTTAATGATGTTGCCTCTATTGATAAAGCAACGGAAAATGATATAACCTGGGCGTTTATTCCGGCAATGAGAGAACCGCTTAAAAACACAAAGGCCGGCGCGGTTATTGTCCCTGAAAAGTTTTTGGAATTTGTTCCAAAAGGCGTTATTCCTCTTATTAGTCAAGATCCGCATCGTTCATACGGTTTGGTTGCTATGGCTTTTTACCCTAAAAACATTGAAAGTTTTATTTCCGATAAAGCCTTTATTCATCCAAGTGCCGTGTTAGGTGAGGGGTGCCGTGTTGAAGCCGGAGCCTATATCGGCGAAAATGTTGTCTTAGGAGCCAGATGTGATATCAGAGCCAATGCCGTTATTGAAAGAGGCGTTGTTATGGGTGATGATTGCATTGTTGGGGCAACGGCAACCGTGTCCCATTGTGTTGCTGGGAATAAAGTTTATATTTATCCGGGGGCTCATATCGGTCAAGATGGTTTTGGCTTTGCCATGTCTGTTAAAGGGCCGGTTAAAGTGCCACAATTAGGTCGGGTTATTATTGGAAATGATGTTGAAATCGGTTCCGGAACAACGGTTGACAGAGGCGCTATGGGCGATACCGTTATTTCAGACGGATGCCGAATTGATAATTTAGTTCAAGTTGCCCATAATGTTAAATTAGGGCGTTGCTGTGTTATTGTTGCTCAAGTTGGAATTGCAGGCAGCTGTGAATTTTCAGATTTTGTTGTTGCCGGTGGTCAAGTTGGTTTTGCAGGGCACTTAAAAATCGGTGCCGGTGCGCAAATTGCCGCTCAATCCGGTATTATGACAGATGTTGCCCCCGGTTCAATTTTAATGGGGTCTCCGGCTGTTTCTCGAGTTGAATTTATGCGTCAACAAATCGCGTTACAACGATTGACAAAGAAGAAAAAAGAAGATTAAAGGATATCAAAATGGAAGAAATTAAACAAGAAGAACAAACAAATATAATTGAAGAAATGCGTATCGGTGAAATTTTAAAATTATTGCCTCACCGATATCCGTTTTTGCTCGTGGATCGATTAAAAAATGTTGTGCCGGGAGAAAGCGGTATCGGGATTAAAAATGTGACAATGAATGAAGAATTTTTCCAAGGGCATTTCCCTGAAAATCCGGTTATGCCGGGTGTTCTTCAAATTGAAGCAATGGCGCAAACGGCCGGTATTATTGTTTTAACGGCTTTCCCTGAAGAAGAAAGAAGCGGAAACAGTGTTTATTTTATGACGGTTGACGAAGTTAAATTCCGCAAGCCCATTTTGCCGGGGGATGTGATTGAATTTTATGTTAAAAAAGAACAAGCCGTTCGCAATGTGTTTAAATTCCGTGGGGAAGCTAAAGTTGATGGAAAACTTGTTTCGCAAGCAACATTTAGTGCCATGGTGTTTAAAAAGGCATAACGATTTATAAAAAGGAGCAAAAAAAGGTGCCAAAAGAGAATTTGATAAATTATCGCTTCTCAAAAAAAGGCACTTTTTTTTATAAGCCATTAGATATTAAAAATATAAAGGAGTAAAAATATGGCAAAAATTCATCCAAGTGCGATTGTTCATCCAAATGCAAAATTAGCAGAAGATGTTGAAATTGGACCATTTTGTGTTATCGGTGAACATGTTGAAATCGGAGCCGGTTCCAAATTAATGTCTCATGTTGTTGTTGACGGGGTCACAAAGATGGGAGAAAGAAATACGGTATATCCGTTTGCAGCCCTTGGATTGCTTGCGCAACATAAACGCTCTAATGCGCCGGATGCCCAATTAATTATCGGTGATGATAACACATTTAGAGAACATGTAACAGCGCATGTCGGCTCTGAAGTTGATAATAAAATTACCATTATCGGCAACAGAAATCTCTTTTTGGTTGCCTCTCATATTGCGCATGATTGTGTGTTAGGGGATGATATTGTGATGAGTAATAATGCCACTTTAGCCGGCCATGTTCACGTGGGAAATAGGGCAATTATCGGCGGATTATCAGCGGTTCTTCAGTTTACGCGTATCGGTGAAGGGGCCATGATTGGCGGCATGTGCGGTGTGACAAAAGATATTATTCCTTATGGGTTAATGATGGGGGGCGTTCGTCAAGGCTTAAGCGGATTAAATTTAATCGGACTTCAACGATTAGGGGTCGAGAAAAAAGATATTTTGATGATAAGCCAAGCTTATAAAGCTCTTTTTAATAAAGAAGACGGAACATTGGCAGAGAGAATTCAAAAAGTTGAATCGAATGAAGAATGGATGAATAATCCATTTATTAAAGCGCAGATTGAATTTGTTAAAAATCCTTCAAAAAACAATATCTTACAACCTGATTGATGAAAGGCATCTAAGATGAATTTTTCAGCTTGGATTAAGAAAAAAGTTCAAAAAAATTGTCAAAATATGCAACCAAAAGAAACAGTTGGGATTATTGCCGGAAGCGGAATGCTTCCGGTGATGCTGGTTGATTTTCTTAAAAATCAGCAAAAAGATGTTTTTGTGATTTCATTAAAAGGGCATGCAAATAAAAGCTTGTTTCCAAATGATGTCAACTTAAAAGAGGTTCGTTTAGGGGCTGTCGGAACAACCTTTAAGCTTTTAAAAAAACATCATGTAAAAGAAATTGTTTTTATCGGTGGCGTGAAACGACCTTCTTTAAAAGAAATTTATCCGGATTTAAAGGGTCTTTCTTTTTTAACGAAATTATCTTTAAAAGCACTTGGAGATGACGGATTACTGCGGTTGATTATTTCTGAAGTTGAAAAAGAAGGGTTTAAAGTTAAAGGCATTCATGAGTTAATGCCAAATGTGTTGGTGCCAAGTGGGGTATTGACAAATAAAGCCCCTTCAAAATCTGATTGGGTGGATATATTAAGAGCGCGCGAAGTTGCCAAATTATTAGGGCAGGCTGATGTGGGGCAAGCTGTTATTTCTCAACAAGGAATGATTTTGGCATTGGAAGGGATTGAAGGAACAAAAGAATTAATTAAACGCACAAAACAGCTCAAACGAAAAGGGGGCGGCGGTGTTTTATATAAAGCCGTCAAGCCTCATCAAGAAAAAAGGATTGATATGCCGACCATTGGGCCGGATACGGTTCAATGTGTTCATGATGCGGGATTTATAGGCATTGGGGTAGATGCGTTTAATGTTTTATTGGCAGAACCGGAAAAAACGATTAAATTGGCAAATAAATTAAATATTTTTATTGTGGGAGTTGAGGAAAATGACCTTAAAAAAGTCGTGCAAAAAACCGTCAAAAAAAATAAGTCCGAAAAATAAGAAAGAAGAGGAAAAAACTGTTAAAATTTATTTGATTGCCGGCGAACCCTCCGGTGACTTATTGGGCGCGCGCGTTATGCGATATTTAAAAAAGAAATATAATCAAAAAGTTTCTTTTTTCGGTATCGGTGGCGAAACAATGCAAGCGGAAGGGTTGGTTTCTTTATTTGATATTAAAGATTTATCCGTTATGGGATTTTTGGAAGTTGTGCCAAGTATTCCGCTCATTTTAAAAAGATTAAGCGAAACAATTGAAGATATTTTGCGGGTTAATCCTGATATTGTGATGACAATTGATAGTTTCAGCTATTCTGCCAGAGTTCATAAGCGCCTTAAGAAAACAGGGTTTAAAGCGCCGCATGTTCATTGTGTGGCCCCACAAGTTTGGGCATGGAAAAAGAAAAGGGCCAAAAAAGTCAGTCAATATATGGATCATTTGTTTTGTTTGCTTCCGTATGAAGAAAAATATTTTACGCCTCATGGAATGAAAACAAGCTTTATCGGTCATCCGGTTATTGAAGGGGGCGCTGATAAAGGAAATGGAGCTGCTTTCAGAAAAGAAAATAACATCAAAAAAGATGATTTTGTCTTATGTATGTTACCGGGAAGCCGGAAAAACGAAGTTGCTTTTTTGATGAAAGAATTTATGTTGGCAGCGCAAATGCTGTATAAAGAAAATAAAAATATGATGGTTGTGATTCCAACTGTGGCAACTGTTGAAGAAACATTAAAAGAGATTTTAAAAGATTGGCCCGTTCCATATCTTCTTGTGAAAGGGGAAAAGAAAAGGTATGAAGTTTTTGCAGCCAGTGATGCGGCGATAGCGGCCTCCGGAACGGTTAGTTTAGAATTGGCGCTTGCAAATGTTCCTCATTTAATTGCTTATAAAGTCAGCAAATTAACGGGCATGATTGCAAAAAAACTTTTAAAGATTAAATATGTGAATTTAATTAATATTTTGGCTGATAAAGAGATTGTTCCCGAACTGTTGCAAGAAAAATGCACGGCTTTAAATATTGTTGAAACAACAAAAAGTCTTTTATCTTCAAAAAAGCAAGATTTTTCAATTAGTTTAAATCAATTAGGTCAAAACCAAAAAATGACGCCTTCAGAAAAAATGGGGGAAGAATTGATGAAATTAGCTTTAAAAAAATAAAAAAAAGGAAGAAAGAATGCTTGAAAATGTTAATTCACCAAAAGATATCAAATCTTTTTCGGTTGAGGAATTAAATATCCTTTCGCAAGAGATAAGAGAGGCAATTTTAAACAGAGTGAGCCAAATTGGTGGTCATGTTGGCCCGAATTTAGGGGCTGTTGAATTGATTACGGCGCTTCATTATGTGTTTGATTCGCCGATTGATAAAATTGTGTTTGATGTGTCGCATCAATGTTATGCGCATAAAATTTTGACGGGTCGTAAAAACGGATTTTTAAATCAAGAGGCGTTTGCCTCTATTTCCGGCTATACGGCGCCTTTTGAAAGCGAACACGATCATTTTATGGTCGGGCATACTTCAACTTCACTGAGCTTGGCATCAGGGCTTGCCAAAGCAAGAGATTTGAAAAAAGAAAGCCATAATGTTATCGCCCTTATCGGTGACGGCTCTCTTGGGGGAGGGGAAGCATTAGAAGGGCTTAATTTTATTGGGGAACTTTCCTCAAATTTGATTGTTGTTGTGAACGATAATGAAATGTCCATTGCGCCAAATCATGGTGGATTATATAAAAATTTAAAAGAGCTGAGAGAAACAAACGGGCAAGCGCAAAATAATATTTTTAAAGCCATGGGCCTTGATTATGTTTATATTGAAAACGGGCATGATATAAAAACGCTTATTGAGACGTTTAAGTCAGTCAAAGATTCTTCTAAACCGATTGTTATTCATATTCATACAAATAAGGGGCAGGGATATCAATTTTCCGAATCTGAAAAAGAAAAATGGCATTATAATATGCCGTTTGATGTTCAAACTGGGCTTTCAACGGTTTCATTTAATCAGGAAAATTATAATCAAATTACGCTTGATTATTTAAGGCAAAAAATAAAAACGGATGATAAAGTTGTTGTCGTCAATGCAGGAACACCGGGGGCAATCGGGTTCACCCCTGAAATCAGAGAAGAATTTAAAGAAAAGTTTATTGATGTCGGTATTATGGAAGAGCATGCGGTGGCGATGTCTTCTGCGCTTGCAAAAGGGGGATGTAAACCGATATTTTGGGTTCTAAGTTCATTTGTTCAACGAACAAATGATCAATTATCTCATGATTTGGCGTTAAATAAAAATCCGGCTGTTATTTTGGTTTCATGGACGGGGATAGGCTCAAATGATGCCACACATTTAGGCATTTTTGACATTCCGATGATTTCAAATATTCCGAATTTGCTTTGTTTGGCACCGGCCTCTAAAGAAGAATATTTAAATGTTTTAGATTGGTCCATTAATCAAACTGAAGTGCCGGTTGTTATCAGGGTGCCAAGCATTGTTATGTCAGATTATTCTCTCCAACTGCCAAAAAATCCGAAAAAGCCGACATTCCATGTAACAGAAAAAGGAGATAAAGTGGCATTGATTGGTTTGGGGGCTTCTTATTGGCTTGCAAAAGAGGTGTCAGACTTATTGAAAAATAATAAAATAACCCCGACTTTAATTAATCCGCTTTATTATTCTGATTTAGATACAGAAGCATTGGCATCTTTAAAAGAAAATCATCAACTGGTTATAACGATTGAAGATGGGCTGATTTCGGGCGGATTTGGCCAAAAAATAGCGTCATTTTTATCACGTCAAGGCGTAAAAGTTTTAAATTATGGGGCGCAAAAAGAGTTTACGGATCGGGCGAATGTAAAAGAGCTTTATGAAAAATATCATTTAACACCTGAACAAATTGTTGAAGATATTTTGTTTGCCATACAATAAGAAAAAAGCCCTTTGAAAGAAAATTTTAAAGGGCCTTTTTGATGCATAAATTATATTTTGTCATTTTTTTACTTTATTTTATTTAAAAAAAAGAGTAATATATGTAAATCTTCATTTTCTTAGAGGGTTTTATAATGAATGAAAATAGAGAGCCTTTAAGTCCGGATGGCTCGTTTGAAGAATTAAAACAAAAGGCAAAAGCCGATAGTTTAAAACGTCAAAGCAATATCTCCATGATCATTCGCGAATTAGGTGTTCGCGAGCAATTGAAAGACAAGTTGGATGAGGGCGGGATTTTTTTAGCCGGTCTTTCAACATTAAAAGAAATTGATATTCTTTATTTAATCGGAGCTTGTTCTTCAGTTGAACGGTTGACTTATTTAAGTTATGAAAAAAAGTATAATTTAAAAAAAGGGGAGGGGTTTGAAGGTTTTGAAATATATGATGAAAATACAAGGGAGCCAATTGAGCTTAAAAATGTTCGCATAAAAGGGACTTTTAGATGCGAAACATTGCTGTATGAGGATGTGATCAGTTTTGCTGAAAATTTTGGCGTTTCTTTTGATATATCGCATGAAAATCTTTTGCTTGCAAAAGAAATAAAGCGAACGGCTTTTTTGTTTGAAATGTTAAAAACCAATGTTCATGAAATTAAGTTTCCCTATCAAGACGGATTGCCTCGTTCCAATTGGTATGACAAAACCTCTTATGAAGAATCCGAAAACAAGATTTTGCAAAACCTTATTTGTTTGTTAAATACATTGAATATTGATGATAAAGATGCCAAGGCATTTTTAAATTTATTGATTTATTTAAGGTTGTTTTCGCATGTAAATGATCTTCGTTTTATGGCAGAAAAAAAAGATACGGATATTATTGACTCCTATCGAATGAAGTATACGGCCGAATTTTTTAATCATTTAATACCGACACAACTTGATTTTTCTTCGGATGAGAGATTTATTTTGCTTTATTTTGCAATTCAAAAGACAAAAGAGGCGCTTCAAAAATATCAAGATAAAGAAGTTTCAAAAATGCTTTCGGATTGGTTAAATTTCGGGGTTAAAAAGTTTGAGGCGCATATTCCGGATAATTTTAAACGATTAGAGGTGTCCTTACCGCCTGATATATTGAATCATTCATTTTATCGCTCAAATGAGCAAGAGGAAATGAAAGAAGAGGAATTTAATGAGGAAATAAAGGAGACCTCTCTTCAAGAAAATCCAAAATCGTTATATGATAAAATCTTTTTGCGCGTTGATGATTATATAAGGGAATGTGGGGAAGCACAACAAAAAATTTGGGATGACGACATGAAATCAATGGATCCGAAATTTCATGGAATATATAAATTGGCGCAACTGAGTGATGCTTATACCTTTTATGCGTTAGGAATTATTAACGAAGAAGATTTAAGTGTTTTGATGAATAAGATACATGTTGAATTGACCGGTAAAGCTGTTCAAATTTTGGAAAATTCATATTTGGAATATATTGATAAATTGGGCGAGGAGCGTCCTGACCTTGTGCAAGAGTTTAAAGTATTCCAAGAAATGAAACAAAAGAAAATGTTTGTTTTGGGTAAATTGGCTGAATTACTTGTTGCAATCGGATGGGAAGAAGAAAAAATCAATAAACTTGCTCCAACAACGAAAGAAGCACTCACCCATTTGTTGCAAGAAGATTTTGATACTTACATTCCGTTAGCGCTTAAATTTAATAAGAAAATTTTTGATTTAGTTAATAATTTTAGGGAAGTATCTCAATTTTTAACGGAAAAAATGTGTGGCATCAGTAGTTTTTCTTTGGACACGGCTTTGCCACTTGAAACATGTGTTGAAAAAGGCAATCCGGATTTAACAAAAATGCAACGGTTAATGCTGTGTGCTGATATTTTGGATGCTATTGAAGGGGTTGCGCCGGCAAGAAGGGCAAATAAGGTTGCTTATGAAAAGATTCTTAATTTAACAAAAGCTTACTATTTATCCACGCTTCAAAAAATATTTGAATTAACGGATGAAGAAAAACAGCCGGAACAGGCAAAGCGCATGAAGGAACTTTATTCTTCTTATGATGTTTTTGATGTTCCCGTTTCTCTTCTTAAAAAAGAAAAAGAGGAGTGGCCCTTTTTATTGGCACTGACAAAGTTAAATTTAAAATCATTTTCAAATTCAAAAGCCACTCAAAATTATTATTTGGATTGGTTTGATTATGCGTTGGATTTTTCTGAGGCGGAAAAAGAAGAGTTTGCCCAATCTAAAATCATTTTGCCGAAATACAGAAGAAATCCGAATTTAGATGATTCATTGGATTTGGAATCTCAGCATAAATTTTTAAATAATATAATGAAAGACAGTTTTACGGAAAATGACCTTGAGGCGAATCATCACGATAAAAGAGTCGGGTTCTCGGTTTGTGCAGATTGTGATTTATTATATGCCATGGGGGTGTTATCGCCGTTTGAATATGATAAGCTTGGGAATAAAAGCGTTGAGTTTGTTGTTGAAAAAAAGAGAACGCCGGAGCTGATTGAGGTTTGTTTGGCGTTGCAAGAAGAAAATCCGTCTTTAAGATTGCCTTTGATAAAAGAGGTGATAGACGTGATGGATCAAATCAGATTGGCCTCTCGTTTGCTGGATTATAGCTATAATTATAAAAATGTTTGGCTTTCCGGTTTGGATTATAATAAACAAGCGCCGGAAACAACGGTTTTTGATTTTACGAAAAATCCTTTAAAAGCTGAAGGAACCTTGATTGATACCATGCTGATGATGATGAAAGATTTAAGGGAATATAATTTGGAAGAATCAAAAGCAATGCTGGGAATTTTAAATTCTTATTGGAAAGAAAGTGCGCAACAATTAAATAATTTATCTTTGGTTGTTGAAAAGAAATATCCTGAAATGGCTAAAAGGATTTTAGATCAAAGAGCCATGTTTGGCATTCGCGCTATTGAGGAAAAAGAAACTATTTCAAATCGGTTTAAATATTATCCGAAGCTTTTTTCTTTGATGAGACAGGCTATTGAAAAAGAATATAAATGCACAGGAAATTTGATGAAAAGACAAAACTTTTTTGAAAAAGAAATTAAAGGCTTTGTTTCTTTTTATAAAAAACGGGCGCCGATATTAAAAGAATTTGAGTCTGTTTCAAGGGAAAGAGAATAGGAAAGACCTTTTTTATAAAACAAAATTAAAAAATAAGATTTTTTTTCTTGACAAACGCGTTTGTTTTTTATAAACTACTCTCATTCGCATGGCGAATGTAGCTCAGTTGGTTAGAGCGCTGGTTTGTGGTACCAGATGTCGTGGGTTCGAGTCCCATCTTTCGCCCCATTATAAAAAACAGCCTTTAGGGGCTGTTTTTTTTATGGGAGTAAAGTGGGGGCGAACCCGCGAAGTGGGTTTGTTCGCGAAGCGCAGGCGAAGCGGACGCCGGAGGCGGTCCTGAGGGAAGCCGAAGGATAAATCCTTGTTTTGGATTTACAATCTCATCTTTCGCCTCATTATAAAAATATTAAATTTGTTTTTTAATCAAATAGTTATTTTAAATTTTTGGGTCGGAAATCTAACGGTCGTTAGATTTGCCGGTTTTTTGGCATAAAAATGACGCCTTAAAACAGGCTATTTTTTGCTGATTTTTGACCGTTTTTTTTGAAACAAAAAACATAAAATTTCATCTTTTTCCACTTTTTTATGCAAATTTTTGATAAAAAATAATCGTTTAAAATCAATAAGCTAAAAGAAAACATCAAAAAATCACGAATTTTTTTTGAAAAATTTTGGACACGAAATTTCAAACCCATGGTATAATAAAAGTATGGAAAGGAAAAAGTTCGGCAAATTAAACGACCGTTAGATTTCCGACCCAAAAATTTAAAATAACTATTTGATT
>JAFXIF010000033.1 GCA_017533325.1 Alphaproteobacteria bacterium | reverse complement strand
GCTTTTTTTAAGCTTTTGTCAGGTTTGGCAAAAAAAAATGTCTTTTAAGGTCTTGACTTTTTCATTTTCAAGTTTATTTAATGCGTATAGGCAAAAGGTTATTTTTTGTTTATAAGCCTTTTTATTGCCAAACATAAAAAAACTTAAATCATCATAAATATCAACGCGTTAACCTTCATTTTAAGCCGTTGATTCGGCTTAAAAAAAAGGCTAAAAGCTTTAAGAAGCGACTTTTAAATCCTTGTTTGCTTCACTTGATTGAGTCTTGGGCGCATCAGGTAAAGCTCCCCCCTCCTCTTGAGAAGGAACAGGCGCTAGAACCGGATTATTACTTTTAAGCTCCGGCGCTGTTAATTCAGGAGTTGGAACACCCTCAGAAGTTGAAACACCCTCAGACCTTGAAACGCCCTCAGAAGTTGGGACACCGTCAGAAGTTGGAACACCGTTAGGAGTTGGGGCGACATCAGGCTTTAAAACACCCTCAGGAGTTGGAACACCGGCAGGAGTTGGGACATTGGCAAGATTTAAAACGCCCTCAGGAGTTGAAACACCCTCAGGCTTTGAAACGCCGTCAGGAGTTGGGGCGACATCAGGGTTTAGCCCGCCATCCGGAACGTCTTTATCATCTTTATCGGTAAATATCGGGTAGCCGACCGCCATGGAAATAAGGACCTCTTCATTGGGCTTTAATTTTAACGCTTCGCGCACTTTTGCCTTGTCAAAATAGCCTCTTACAACAGCGCCCATCTTATGCGCAACGGCAAAAAGCCCCACATTTTGATAGCTTGACCCTGCATGCATGGGCCCATAGTCTTTGTTCGTTGACGTCCACACCAAAACAATCGGTGCATTTTTCATATACTCTTGCGTTAAAAAAATTTCTCTTGGATTCTAAAGCATTGATAAAAAAATAAGGCATAAAAAAAAGACATTGTAACCAATGCCCCTTTTTTTAAACCTTTAACTAAAATAATAGTAAAAAGATTATGATGCTTTGAAACCAGCAAATTTCTTGTTAAATTTCGCTAATTGACCACCCGTATCAATCATACGATAGACACCTGTCCAAGCCGGATGTGATAACGGATCAATATCTAAACGAACAACAGCACCTTCTTTGCCCAAAGTTGAGCGTGTTTTAAATTCTGTGCCATCTGTCATAACAACTGTAATTTCGTGGTAATCCGGATGAATATCTTTTTTCATTTTTAACTCCATAGATTCATTGAGGTCTATTTTATACACGATATAAAAAGAAAAATCAACACTTTTTTTAAAAATTAATGTTTTTTTATCAAAAATCAGTCTTCGCTCTCTTCACTCAAGGCCGGATTATCATCTTCAGCAACCAAATTTAAATCCTCTTCTTGAGATATTTTCTCCGGCGAAAGAATTTTTGAATTCAAATCATCATTGATGCAATATAAAACCCAAATATCATATCTGGCATGTTCCATAGCCGATAAAGCCGGATTTGAAGAAAACATCCACCCATTGAAAACTGTTTGTTGAACGCCATCTGAATCTTTTTCAAAAATCCTGAAAAAAGCGGCATTTTCAGGCGTTTCTTCCGGTGGTTTTGTTAAACACTTTTCAGGAATAATCATTAAAGAGCCAAATTCCAACGGTTCATGAACCGTTGCTTTAACCGTTGAAACATGACCCGTTACTTTATCCACGCCCCGAATCATCATGGTTTTTGTTTCAATATCAGCTCCGAAAACTGAAGAACAGTAAAAAAATACACTTAAAAACAAGAGCTTTTTCATTCACCCCTCCTTAATTCGTTGAAAGAAAAATGAATTCGGAAACACTGTCTTCTAATGACTTATAATCTTTCGTTTGAGAAATTTGCCCCTTATCTTTCAATAAAACTTTGCTTTTGCCCGGCGTTAAGGAAACATATTTTCCGCCCATAACGCCCACATCGGAAACGGCTGCAATCGTGTCATCCGGCAAAGAAACCGAATTATCAATACTTAACACAACATCTGCCGTGTAATCTTCGGGATTTAATGTTGTGGATAAGACAGAGCCAACTTTTATACCGGCAATACGAACATCAGCGCCAACTTCCAATCCACCGATTTTCAAAAAGTTTGCATGAACTTTATATCCCTCGACAGCTTTTGTATCCACTCTGGACCCTGCAAAAAAGAGGAAAATCCCTGTAAAAATTAAAACACAAAAACCTAAAATCGTTTCAACCGGATTTTTTTTCATTCAACTGGCTCCTCTTTTTCTTCGCTTTTTTCCATGTCATTGTTTTGAGGAGAAACCGCCTCCTCTTTTCCTTTAATTTCTTCCATATCATTGTTTTGAGATGTGACAACATCCTCTTTATTTTCAACCTCTTCTAATTCACTATTTTCAGAGGTATCACTCTCCTCTTTCTTTTTCTTTTCGCGCATATAAGCGTTTACTTTATCCATCAACTCGCTTAAAATCAAAGCATCTTGCGTGTATTCAAGCTCGCCGCCGGAAACGCAATATTCTTCATCAGCGCCGGGGACAATTTCGATATGCTTTGCGCCCAATAACCCATCTGTTTCAATAATAACAGAAGAATCAACGGGGATGGATATCGGCTTAAAAAATTCCATTTTAACCAAGACTTGATAATTTTTATTGAGCAGTTGATCCACCACACGACCGACCTTAATGCCCCCCATACGAACATCAGCCCCACTCATTAATCCGTCAGATTGATTGAACGGCGCATATAAAACAAAGTCCGTTCCTTTTTTATCCAAAACAGATCTGGCATGCAAAAACAACAAGCAAACGATTAATAAGGCAACAAGGATAACGCCGGCAAAAATTTCTTTATTTTCTGATTTCATTTTTTTCCCTCTAAATGCATATATTTGACACAATTTTAAATTCTTTGTCAAGAGCTCTTTTATTCATTTTAATAAATCCCGTTGACGATTTTATGAAATTATCCTAAAATAATAAAAAAACAAAAGGCCTTTAAAATGAACATAAAAACATTGATATTTTTCTTATTTTTTCTTTTACCCTTCAATGTGTTTTCCCAATCACTTTCACTTATCAGGGATACGGAAATCGAAAGCGTTTTAAAAAGTTATGTTCAAAAAATATTTAAAGCGGCTGGCTTACCGAGTCAAAAAGCAAATGTTGTTATTGTTAATGATCAAGACTTAAATGCCTTTGTTGCCGGCGGACATACCATTTTTGTTCATTCCGGTTTGATTACAAAAGCAAAAAATGTTGATGATTTGATTTTTGTTTTAGCGCATGAAACGGGCCATATTAAAGGAGGGCATGTTTTAAGAGGGGTTGAAGCTTATGAAAAAGCCCAAACAACCGCGCTTATTTCAACTATTTTGGGCGGTCTTGTCGCCGTTGCCGGTCGCCCTGATGCGGGTATTGCCGTTATGATGGGCGGGAACACCTCTGCTGAAGCGCTATACACCTCATTTCGCCAAACGGATGAAAGCGCTGCGGACAGAATTGCCGTTGATATTATGAATAAAACAAAATATTCAATGTCCGGTTTTTTAAACACCATGAAGCTTATTCGAATTGCAGATAGGTTAACGCCCCAAAGTGAGTTCAGTTATTTAAGGACCCACCCAATGTCTCAAGAAAGAATGGCGGCCCTTGAAAGATTCACGCAAAATCCCCTTCCCTTAACAAAGGATATTCGATTTGAGCTGATTAAAGCAAAATTAATCGGGTTTTTATATCCGCCCCAACAAGTTTTTGATTTATATAAAAATCAAAATACTTTACCTGCTTTTTATGCAAATGCCATTGCTTATTATCGAAATCAAAATTTGAAAAAAAGTTTGGATTTATTAGAAGGGCTTATCAAAACAAAGCCGGACTTTCCTTTCTTTTATGAATTAAAAGCGCAGTTTTTGTTTGAAACCGGACATATTGATGAGGCTATTCCTTATTATAAGGAAGCTTTAAAGCATATTCAAAAAGCGCCTCTCATTCGTTTATCGCTTGCCCAAGCCCTTCTTCAAAAAGAAGATAAAGCAAGCGCCCGACAAGCGCAAATGGAACTTGAAAAAATTTTATTAACCGATCAAACAATTCCCTTTGTTTGGCAATTGCTTGCAACCAGTTATGAAAGAACAAACCAAATCGCGCTCAGAGATTATGCCATGGCCGAATTATATCGCGCCCAAGGCGATTATAAAAATGCCGCAAATGCCGCTCAAAAAGCCCTAAAAAATTTGAAAAAAGACACACCTCAATATCAAAAAGCAAAAGATATTTTAGACTTAAGCCTTAAAAAATAATCCGCTATTTTAATTTGATAACAGAATATTGTCTGTCCGGATTTTTAGGATCTCTTCTGTAACTTAAGTAATTTTCATCTTGATAGGTGTCAATTAAAACAGAATCTATATATTTAACACCTGCTTTTCTTAAGCGATAAACAACATACCCATGAAAATCAAAATGATATTTGTCTTTGCCGATTTCTTCAAAAAAATGATGTTGAGTTACCGGAAAAAGAGCTTTCATTTTTTCATCAGCTTCAAAACTTTCTTTTTGAATATGAGGGCCAATCCCCGCCTGAATGGAACCGACATCGGCGCCCAACTCAATCATTTTCAAAATCGTGTTTTCAATAATCCCTTGAAAAGCGCCTTTCCAACCGGCATGAACCGCTGCAATAACTTTATGCTCCTTATCGCACAATAAAACAGGAGCGCAATCTGCTGTTTTAACGGCAATGGCTAAATGAGGGGTTTTTGTGACCAAGGCATCAACTTGTGGCGCCTCACACGGCTCTTTATCAATAACCAACACATCAGCGGAATGAACCTGATTCATCAAAATAAGAGTCTTTTGTTTTTCACTTTCCTTTGCATCATAAAAACCATGAAAAACAGATTCGTTTTCTAAACACGCTACGGTTTTCATCTTTAACCCCTTTTCTTTTACTTATATATCAATTTTCTTTAACTTATTTTTAAATGAACTTTTTTTAATTAAATAAATCCCGAATAACACCATTGGAATACTTAAAATTTGTCCCATAGATAAATTTTGCCAAATAAAGCCTAAATGCCCGTCCGGCTCTCTGGTATATTCAAGCACGAAACGAAATACCCCGTATAAAAAGAAAAACAAACCGGTTAAAAAGCCTGTGCGCTCTTGCAATCTTTTTGAAAACCAAAAAATGCCGTTTAAAATCAAAAACAAGACAACCCCTTCTAAAGCGGCTTCATATAGTTGGCTCGGATGCCGTGGCTCAGGTCCGCCATCTGGAAAAATAATAGCCCAAGGGACAGAATGCGTCACACGACCAAACAGTTCACCGTTTGAAAAATTTGCCAATCGCCCCAAAAATAACCCGAACGGGGCTACACAAACCAAAATATCAGACATTTCCAAAAGCGGAATTTTCCTTTTTTTGGCAAAAAGACAGGCCGCAACAATAACTCCTAATAATCCCCCATGAAAAGACATACCGCCTTGCCACAGGGCAAATATTTTCAAAGGAAATTCAAGATAATAAGAGGCATTATAAAAAAACACATACCCCAAGCGCCCGCCTAAAATAATTCCGACAGTGGCCCAAACCAAAAAATCATCTATTTTTAAAACGGTAAAAACACTCTTTTTTTTCTCAGACATTCGTCTGGCCAAAAACCAAGCGCCGATAATCCCGACAATATAAGCCAAAGAATACCATCTTAATGAGAAAAAACCTATCTGAAAAATGACCGGATCAATGTCCGGAAAAGGAACACCCGAATACATATAATAACCCCTTTTATCTATCGTTTCTTAATCTCTTTATGATGCCCTTTTCCTTATAAAAGGTCAAGTCTTTTATTTTTGATGCGCTTTTTTTGAAACAGAAAACAGCCAACGCCACAATGAAGTTTTTGATTTATTGACATTTACTTTGACTTTTTCTTTTCCTTTTTTAAGTTCAGGCACTTTAACCGTTCCGCCTTGGATGGCATATTTCCATCCGATTTGATAGCGCGCTTGCGGTGTTTCCAATAAATTAAAAGCTCTCGGATTTGTGACATCTTGTTTCAAGAAATATTTATATTCGGATCTGACCGGTAACATTTTGTTATTAATTCTTGTTACATGGGTTAAAGTCGGCCAAACGCTTGAATTGGTGCAGACAACAGAAACTGAAGCCGGATTGACCACTGTCACAACATTCGGATTTGTTGAATCAATAATTTCGGACGGTTGTCTTAACAACGCTCTTTTCATCAATTTATTATAATGCGCTTTAAAAGAATCATCTCTATTTAAAAACCAATGAACAAGCGCATTAAATAATTCCGGATTTGTTTTCAAGCTAAAGACCGGAGATAAACTTGTTCTTCCTGATTCCTTATCTTTATAATAAAATGAAAATCTTTTATCTTCGCCGTCAATATAATTAATTTTAAAAATAGAACCTAATTCCTTGCCGTTTTCAATATATTTTGGCGGATTGTTTGTGTCCTTTAATGCTAAAGCTTCAAAAGCTTCTTCATAAGCATCCAACAAATAAAAAGGCACATCAGATGTTTTTTCAAACTGATAGTCGGGATAACTAACGGCATTTATTTTTGTTTTTAAAACCAATCTTAACCACTTTCTTTGCTCGTAAGTGACTTTTTCAGCAGCATCAATCAAAGATCCTCTAAAAGACGGGAATAACGGCAATGAACGCACAACCGGATCATTAACCGGCCTGTTATTCAATATTTTAAAAGCACTTTTTTCAATTTTTTTGACTGTTTCTTTTGTATCTTCAACAATGGCATAAAGCGTTACCGTTTTGTTTTCTTCTTGTGGGGTCATCATATTCTATCCTTTTATACTTGTTTGATTTCACCTATTCCACCCAGGTGTTGTAATGCCTCCAACGTTTTTTGTGATAATGCATATTTTTCGAAAAGCTCCACTTCAACTTCATAATCTTTCACTTTCATACGCAAGAAAATTTTGCATTTTCCCTTGTCATCTTGAGAAAGAATATTTTTAAGTTCTTGAAGCGTTTTCATTCCCCCGTCTAAATCCAAAATCAAGCAAGAAGCCGTTCTTGCCATCACTTCAGATAAATAATCAACCGCTAACAAGTTCATTCTGACTTGTTCATCATCCGGTTTTTTATCCGCATTCATTGTTAATAAAAGCGGTTGCCCTGATTTAAGTTTATCCCTTGAACTTAATAATAAGTCCGAAAAACAAATGGCATCATAGGAACCATATTTATCCGTTGCCGTTATAAAGGCAAATTTATTTCCTTTTTGACTGATTCTCTCGCGAACCGAAGAAACAATTCCGGCTAATTGGATACGAACAGCGCCGGCAACCGTTACTTGCTGTTTCACTTCCGTGCTCGGAATCACCCGCAATCTTTCAAAAACGCTGTCAAACGTATCCAACGGGTGAGCAGATAAATAAAAACCGATGGATTCTGCTTCTTTTTCAAGCTTTTCAAGATGAGGCCAATCCGGATATTCTTTCATTTTCAATCCGTTGACTGATGTATCCGTCGCGCCGAATAAATTAATTTGAGCGCTTTTTCTGCTTTGCGTTGCCATAGAGGCAAAGGCCAAAAAGTTTTCAATGTTTTCAAAGAGTTTCGCTCTGTTTTTATCCAAACAATCAAAAGCGCCTGACTTAATTAAATTTTCAATATAGCGCTTATTCAAAGCCGAAGCATCCACCCTTAAAAAGAAATCCTGAATCGATTTATAAGGCCCGTTCTTTTTGCGCTCTTCAACAACCAACTGCATGCCGCCTTCCCCGACATTTCGAACGGCAGATAAAGCATAGCGAACAGCCCCGTTTTCCACGCTGAAATTCACATCTGATTTATTAATATCCGGTGGTAAAACAGTGATATTCATTTGGGTTAAATCATTTTTGAAAAACGCTAATTTATCCGTATTTGTTTTATCAAGCGTCATGGTTGCCGCCATAAATTCAACCGGATAATGCGCTTTCAAAAAGGCCGTTTGATAGGCGATATAAGCGTATGCGGCCGCATGCGACTTATTAAATCCATACTCGGCAAATTTTGCCATTTTGTCAAAAACAAGTTCAGCCGTTGCTCTTTCAACATTATTATTAACCGCTCCCTCAACAAAAATCGAGCGTTGTTTATCCATTTCGGATTTAATTTTTTTACCCATCGCACGGCGCAACAAATCAGCTCCCCCAAGTGTATAGCCTGCCATCACTTGAGAAATTTGCATCACTTGTTCCTGATAAATCATAATGCCGTATGTTTCTTTTAAAATCCCCTCCAACATCGGATGCATATAATCAGGCGTTTCTTCGCCTTTTTTACGGGCAATATAGCTTGGAATGCTATCCATCGGTCCCGGACGATATAAAGAAACCAAAGCAACAATATCTTCAATTTTATCCGGTTGCATATCAAACAAAATTTTGCGCATACCGGTGCTTTCAAGCTGGAACACCCCTGTTGTGTTGCCTGATTTTAAAAGCTCGTATGTTTTTTCATCTTCCAGAGGCAAATTATTAATATCAAAAGTAATTTCTTCCTTCTGACGAATAAGCTCCAACGTTTTTTCAATCGTTGTTAACGTTTTCAACCCCAAAAAGTCAAATTTAATTAAACTGGCATCTTCCACAAAATGCTTATCATACTGTGTAATCGGCATATCGGAAGACGGGTCTTTATAAAGCGGAACAATTTGATCAAGCGGTTTATTTCCGATCACAACGCCGGCCGCATGCATTGAAATATTGCGATACATCCCTTCCAATTTCAGGGCAATTTCAATTAATTTTGCAATCGTATCATCAGCTTGAGCTTCTTTTTGAAATTCGGGTTCTTGCTCTAAAGCTTCTTGCAATGTGATCCCCAATGTCGGCGGAACAAGTTTTGACAATCTGTCCACCACCGGATACGGAACTTGCAAAACACGGCCCACATCTCTGATAACGGCTTTTGCCTGTAACTGACCCAAAGCTAAAATTTGCGCCACATGATCAAGGCCATATTTTTGTTGCACATATTCAATTGTTTTAGCGCGGTTTTCTTGACAAAAATCAACGTCAAAGTCAGGCATGGAAACACGTTCCGGATTTAAAAACCGCTCAAAAAGAAGGTTAAACCGAAGCGGGTCAATATTCGTAATCGTTAAACACCACGCCACAACAGAGCCTGCCCCCGATCCGCGACCGGGGCCCACCGGAACCCCATTAGCTTTTGACCATTGAATAAAATCGGCAACAATTAAGAAATATCCGGGGAATCCCATTGTTTTAATAATGCCTAATTCATATAAAAGGCGTTCATGGTATTTTTCTCTTTCCTCTTGCGATCTGCCTTGCATTCTGATTTCAAAGCCGGCCTCGGCCATTTCGGCTAACTTTTCATCTTCACTTTTTCCGCCACAATCATAATTTGGGAAAGCCGGCTTTTTCTTTCCGGCCAAGAAATAACAGCGTTTGGCAATTTCAACCGTATTTAAAGTTGCCTCCGGCAAATCTTTAAATAATTCAAGCATTTCTTCTTCGCTTTTCAAGTAATGCTCCGGCGTGACTTTCCGTCTGTTCGCAACTTCAACAAATGTTTTATCCGCAATACAAAGCAACGCATCATGCGCCTCATACATTTCGGGAGAAACAAAAAAAGCTTCATTTGTTGCCACCAAAGGAATATTTAAATCATAAGCTATTTTTAAAAAACCGGCTTCCGTTTTTTCTTCAACTTCAGTTCCATGGCGTTGAATTTCAATATAAACTCTGTCCCCATAAGCTTCTTTTAATTTTAAAGCCAATTCTTTGGCAAATTCAATGTCTTTTTCATAAATGGCGCGCGCCAAAATTCCTTGCGCCCCACCCGTTAACAAAATTAAGCCTTCAGAATGCTCAAGCAACTCTTCAAAAGTTAAATGAGGCGTTCCTTGTTTGCTGTCATCCGTATAAAAACACTTAAAAAACTGAAGTAAAGAAAGATATCCTTTTTCATTTTGAACCAAAACAACAACTTTATCAAACGTCTCTTGGTCCTCTGAAAAAGAAGTTGTTTCCTTTTTGGGCGTTTTAACTAAGAGTTGACACCCTAAAATAGGTTGAATTCCCGCTTTAACGCAAACATCAGCAAAATCCATTGCGCCAAAAATATTATTCGTATCCGTCATGGCAACGGCAGGCACCCCTGAATTAGCCGCCCATTTGGCTAATTCTTTCATTTTAATAGCCCCTTCTAAGATAGAATAAGCCGTATGGACGCGTAAATGAATAAATTGAGGTGTTGCCGCCATGAGTTTATCTCTTCAATCAATTTTCTTAATTTGAGCTTTTATTTTACTTAAAAATACCTATTTATGCAAGCAAAAATCCTATTTAGACTCATTTTGAATCACTTTTAGTGTTTTATAAGAATTCTTTTCCAAAAATGATTTCAGCGCATTTGGCAATTCATCATAAGCTAAACAAGATTGCTCCCCTGTTTGCATATTTTTCAATGTCACCGTTTGGCTTTGAACTTCATTTTCGCCCAAAATCAGAACAAACGGAACTTGAAGCTTATTGGCATAAGTCATCTTGTTTTTAAATTTGCCGTCAGAGGCATTTGTCTGCACATTAAAACCATGCTCTCTTAAAAATGAAGCCACTTTCAAAGCATAAAGAAGTGCCTCTTCATCCATTGGCAAAACCAACACATCTGCCGGTGTTTGAGCCATAGGCAAAATCATTTTTTGATCACGAAGCAAGTCAAAAAATCTTGTTAACCCAATGCTCATACCGACCCCGGGGAGTTTTCTATCCGTATAATAACCGGCTAAATTTTCATACCGTCCGCCGGAACAAATTGAACCCCATCCTTGATGCCCATCAACAAATGTTTCATAAACCGTTCCGGTATAATAATCCAGACCTCTTGTGATTTTTAAATCAATTTCAAAATTTTTGTCGGACACACCCAAATTTTGCATAGCTTGTGACACAAATTTTAATTCATTTAAGCCTGTTTCAAACAACTCATTTTGAATGTTAAAGGCGCTTATTTTTTCAAGAACAACTTCTGATTTTCCGTTAATTTCAGTAAAAGCAATGATTTTTTCAATCAACACATCAGATAAATCCATATCCTTTAAACAAGCTTTAACATTTTCAACCCCGATCTTATCCATTTTATCAATAATTCTTGATATTTCAGCTGATTGTTCGGTTAAGTTTAAGCTTTCATAAAAACCATTCATCAACTTTCTGTTATTAATTTTGATGCAAAATCCGTTTAAACCCAATTTTTTGAAAACATGATACATAATTGCCGGCACTTCAGCATCATAAACAACCGCTAATTTTTCGCTACCGATAATATCAACATCTGCTTGATAAAATTCTCTAAACCGCCCTTTTTGCGGTCTTTCCCCACGATAAGACTTTGAAATTTGATATCTTTTAAAAGGAAAGGTCAACTCATTTTGATGTTCAGCCACATATCTTGCCAACGGAACGGTTAAATCAAACCGCATACATAAATCATTATCCCCTTTTTTAAAGCGATAAATTTGTTTTTCCGTATCCCCGCCTGCTTTTGCAAGCAACACTTCAGATAATTCCAAAACAGGCGTATCCAATCCGACAAATCCAAATGAACGATAGGTGTCTTCAATAACATTTTTCATTTTGTCAAAAACCAGCTGTTCGGCCGGCAATAACTCCATAAAACCGGATAATGTTTTAGGCGTTACTTTCTGTTTCATTTTTATTCTCCTTTAATTCTTTAGAAGATTGAGGAGCCACACATTCCCCCCGCTCTTCGGCAAATCCGACTTTTTTATTTTTGTTAAAATAAACAAATGTAATGCATTTATCTTTTCTATATGTCCACACCTCATTCGGCTCTTCGGTCAAAACCGTTCTGGGGCTTCCAAGCATATCCATAACCTCCCCTGCCGATCGACCGATAAATTCCCTTTTTTGAACACGGTTAAATCTTGTCGAAGTGTCAAAAAAATCGCCTTGCAGAGAACTACAGGCACTTAACATAAAAAAAGATAGCACCAAAAAATATTTCATTTTCAAATTCCTTTAATTTTATTTTATATAATTTCAGCAAAAAACTCAACTAAAAAAGTAAATCTGATTCCTTCTTTTTTTGATTCCACGGCCGATCTTTATCCGTTTGAGAAAAATCAATCATAAAAAGAGTTCCGTTTTTAACAAAAACTTCTAAAACACCTGATTGTTTTAACCTTTCTTTTGTTATCAAATGAGGGCATTTCGAATAATCCTTTTTCCTCAGCGCAAAAGTTAAATCAGCATCCGAACAAGAATCGGGCTCGAACGATATTTTTTTATTTTTAATAATAAGATAATCCGGCCGAAACGGTTCTGACTCTTGATAAAATTCAGGCATTTGCGCATTTGAAAGAAGCCAATTATTTGAAATAGTTCGATGAAGATAGCTTTCATTCAAGCGCAAATCCCCTGTTTGCTCTCGAACTGCCAAAAGGCGCCCTTCCTTTGCTAATTTTAAATCTGCTTTAGGATATGTAAAAAATGAAACAGGGAATAAAATCATCAAGATCAAACCGATATATTTTATTCTTCCTTTCATGCAAGCAAGTAAAATAAACCCAAAAGCAAAAACAACCAACCCCCATGTTGAAAATGAAGGAACAGGCACCATTAAATAAGGAAGCTCGGCTATCTTTGCACCGACACTATGCACAAGCAATAACATCTGCTCTGCCGCCATAAAGAAGGCTTTATCCATATTAAACGGCATAAATAAGACACCTAACAATAACAACGGCATAACCGCTAACGAAAACACAAAACTTAAAACAAGATTTCCGATAATGCCATATAAAGGTATTTTATGAAAATGATAGGCAATAAAAGGAAGAGAAATAAATGTAACCAAAACATTTAATAAAAATAACCCCGTTATAAACCTTAAAACAGGTTTCCTTCTTAAGCAAAAGTTCACTTTTTTATTCACTTTTTTAACAGCAACGCATAAAGCAAGCACGGCGATAAAAGAAAGCTGAAATCCGGCACTTAAAATTAAAACCGGTTTATAGCAAAGCAACAAAAATGCCGCAACAAATATTGTTCGAACTAAAAGCGTTTGCCGATTGATAAAAAAGCATAAAAAGATAAACCCCGTCATAATAAAAGCGCGAACGGCCGGCGGTTCGGCACCGGTTAATAAAACATAAAAAAGCGAGCCGATTAAAGCAAAAGAGGCACTGATGTTGCGAATAAGAAACGGAGAAATACTTACCTTTACAAAAAGAAGAGTTAAAATAAAGCGCACCAAATAATAAATCAAAAAAGAAATAAGCCCGACATGGAATCCGGAAACAGAAAGGATATGCGTTAACCCCAAAGCCCGATATAAGAAATCAATCGGCGCCGTAATCAAATTCCTATCCCCGATAAGAAGCGCTTGCACAACGCCTTTTGTCTCGGGTGTTAAAAAAGATATCCGGTTTTTAAGATAAGTTTTAAAAGAATCTAAAGCAGAAACGGGCTTTAAACTTTCTTTTAAAATCATAACGTTTGAAAAGCTTCCAACCGCTTCAATTCCCTCAAAATAAAGAAATCTTGCTTCATAATATCCGCCTGATTGAGAAGGCGTTGAAGGAGGCCGAAGAGCAAAGCTTCTCCCTTTTATTAAATCCCCTTTTTTTAATTGAGCCGGTGCCGGCCTTTTAAAAATACATGTATCTGTTGATATTTTTTTACTTTTCTTTTCAAGCCCGCGCATATCGGATATCTCTTTTAAGAGATTTAAGTTTTCGCACTCAAAATCTTGGTTCAGAAACTTTTTATCTCTTATTAATTTTTTTTGAGCCCACATTTTGGCTTTGTTTAAGTGAATTTTCTCCTCATGCGACAGGATTAAAACATCTTCAAGTGTTACCCTTAATAAAGTTTCATATTCTTCAATAAAGGTAACCGTTCCCGTTACGCTCACATTTTCTTTCGGCGACTTTAAAAACTTTGTCTCCATCATGTTTGTATGAACTTTTGAAACAAAAATTCCTAAAACAAGGAAAAAGAAAAGACCGCTCAAAAATTTAAATCTTTGTTTGAAAAAAAAGAAAAAAAGCATGAGAAAGGCGAATAAAAAAAGCGATATAACACTGATAAGCCCCGGCTCAAACGGAAGAGCAAAATAAATAATGATTCCCAAAATAAAAGACAAAATCAAAAAAAATCCTTTATGGTCTTCTTCTGCGAGAAAAAAATAAGGTTTCATCTTTTTTAATCACCCATAATAAATTTTTTTGGCATTTGACTTAATATTTGCTCATCAACTTTATAAATCATGGCATTAAGCATTTTTTCAAACACTTCTTCTTTAGAAGAAATGGAACTTCGTTTCGGTAAAGAAGAGGTTTCATATCCTTTGACATAATAAGTGTAAAGAACTTTTTTATCTTTTTCAAAAACAAACTTCAATGCATAGGTGAGCGTATATTTTTCATTATCAAACATATACCATTGTGGCATTTTTTCATCTGTTTTTGTTAAATATGCTTTTTCAATAATGATATTTAATCTTACTTCAGATGGAAGATTTGCAGGATAAAAACGATTTAACGCCCATGTTTTTAAAGATTTTTCAGGCGTTATGGGCATTTCATCTTCAATATGCGGATGTCTTTCAAATCTTTCAACTTCTGACGCCAACTCAATAGAGGCAACATTCACGCCTATTTTCTTTTCTTCTTTATATGTATTCACCTCAACACTCTTAAAATGTGGCGCCGTGCAGGCACAACACAAAAACAAAAGAAGAAAAGAAAAATATTTCATTTAATTAAAATCCTCATGCTTAAAAACATATTGGGTTTGGCAAAATTGACATTCGACCACAATTTCACCATCTTGATAAAGCTCTTCTCTTTCTTTAGCGGTTAATCTGTCTAAAAACCGTTTCATCTGATCTTTATGACAAGCGCAAGAAAAATGAGGAACACTTGGTTCATAAACGGTTAAATCATTTGCATGGAATAAGCGATATAATAATTGTTCCGGCGCTAATTTATCCGTAAACAACTCGCTGTCTTTCACGCTGTTCATCAAAACATCCACTGTTTCATATAATGAGGCCACTTCTTCAAACTCATCATCTTCTTTTAAAGGCATTTGTTGAATCATCAAGCAACGGGTTTTACCGTCTTTTTGCTGTAAAATCAAATCTGTTTTAATTTGTTCGGAAAGCTTAAAATAATCCAACACCGTGTCCGTTAACGTTTGCCCCGTTAAGGAAACAATCCCTTGATAAGGCTCTTGCCCTAATTGGGTGACTGAAAACAATAATTCCCCATTTCCGAATAAAGACTCATTCGTCAAATCCTCATCACTTGGCAATTTTTCTTCATCATAAACCGCATAAACTCTCACTTGTTTATCATGGGTCACATTGATAAACAAGGATTGAACCGGACCTGCCGAACGAACTTGAAATGAAAAAACACCTTGATACTTAATGCTTTGAGCCAACGCCAATGATAAAACAACACCCTGCCCCAAAATCTTTTGAATAACAAGCGGATAAGAATGACAATCCAAAATATCTTGAATGGCTTTATCCGCCCCGATATAAACACCCTTAAAGCGAGCGTTTTCTAAAATAAATGACATAATTGAATCCATTTTATACTCCTTTATCTTTTTTTTATATTATGATAAAAAGGTTTTTTCTTGTCAATGTTAAAAAAGTATTTTACACTTCTTTTTAAAGGAAATTAAAATGACAAAACAAATCACGAAAACAAGACTTTACAATATAACTCTTTTTTATCTTGAACGATTTGAATCTTCAAGCTTTAAAACAAGAAAAATGCTTGAACGGCGCATTCAAAAAGAGCGCTTAAAAGGAAATATTATCCCCGAAAATGTCAATGAATTAATCACGGATGTCATTCAAAAAATGATTGAGCTCGGGTATATTAACGATGACAGGGTTATTCAAAATCAAGTGCGCCGTCTTTCAAATGCCGGAAAATCAAAATCCTTTATCCTAAATAAATTAAAACAAGACGGCCTTTCAGCTCAATTTGTTTGCAAATATTTGACTTCCTTTGATGAAGAAAATTCATGTTCTGATTTAATAAGAGCAACTAACTGGCTGAAAAAACAAAGAAAAGGACAATTTAGGAGTAAAGATGCGTCCCTTTATTATCAAAAAGATTTATCAGCACTGGCAAGAGCCGGATTTTCTTATGAAACAGCAAAACAAGCGTTAGATGTTACCCCACCCAATGACAATGATTATTTCGATTAATCAATAGGATAAACAAAAATATTCAAGCCATAATTTAAGTTTTGTTTTAAATAAAAAAACGCCCGCATCAAAAGACACGGGCATTTTTTATTTTAAAGCTTATTTTTGTTTTGTGGCAAAAATAGAACGACCGGCATAAACTGCTGTATCGCCTAATTCTTGTTCAATGCGAATAAGTTGATTGTATTTTGCCAAACGGTCGGAACGAGATAATGAACCTGTTTTGATTTGGCCACAACCTGTTGCAACGGCAATATCAGCAATTGTTGCATCTTCCGTTTCACCGGAACGGTGTGATAAAACAGCTGTATACCCTGCTCTATGAGCCATATCAACAGATTCAAGTGTTTCCGTTAAAGAACCGATTTGGTTCACTTTAATCAAAATTGAGTTGGCAACTTTACGTTCGATACCCATTTTCAAACGTTTTGTGTTTGTCACGAACAAGTCATCCCCAACGAGTTGGATGCGGCTGCCCAAAGTTTTTGTGAGCATATCCCAACCTTCCCAGTCATCTTCAGCCATACCGTCTTCAATTGACATCACAGGGAATTCGTTGACAAGTTCTTCATAGTATTTAACCAATTCGGCAGATGTTAAAACTTTGCCTTCCCCTTCTAAATGATATTTGCCATCTTCGCCATAGAATTCTGAAGAAGCAGCATCCAAAGCCAAAACAACATCATCACCCGGTTTATATCCGGCTGTTTCAATGGCGTTCACAATAAATGTCAAAGCTTCTTTTGCAGAACCGATATTCGGAGCAAAACCACCTTCATCACCAACGTTTGTGTTCATACCGGCTTTTTTAAGGTTTGTTTTCAAAGCTTGGAAGATTTCAGCACCCATACGAATGGCTTCAGAACATGAAGAAGCACCAACCGGCATAATCATAAATTCTTGAATATCGATTGGGTTATCAGCGTGTTTACCCCCATTTAAAATATTCATCATCGGAACCGGCAAAACATGAGCCAATGTGCCGCCAATGTAACGATAAAGCGGTAACCCGGCGCTTTCGGCAGAAGCTTTTGCAATTGCCAAAGAAACACCTAAAATAGCATTAGCGCCCAAACGGCCTTTATTTTCCGTTCCGTCTAAAGCAATCATTTCACGGTCAATTTCAATTTGTTCATCAGCCGGCATACCGACAATGGCATCATAAATTTCCGTGTTGACGGCATTAACGGCTTTTAAAACACCTTTACCGCCAAAACGAGATTTATCACCGTCACGCAATTCAACAGCTTCATGAACACCTGTTGAAGCACCGCTTGGAACGGCAGCTCTACCAAATGAACCGTCTTCTAACACAACATCAACTTCAACAGTCGGTGTGCCGCGTGAATCTAAAATTTCTCTTGCTTGAATATCAATAATTTCACTCATGTTTTTCTCCTTATCTTGAGTTAAAATTAATAAAAACTTATTTAATTACGGTTAAGCCCTTTAGCAATATCATCATACGCTTTTAAAGTTTTTAAAACCTGTTCCATTTGATGCAACGGAATCATATTCGGCCCGTCACTTGGCGCCGTATCCGGTGTTTCATGCGTTTCAATAAAGATACCGGCAATCCCCGTTGTAATCGCCGCATTTGCCAAAATCGGAGCAAATTCTCTTTGTCCGCCACTTGAAGTTCCCTGCCCGCCCGGCTGTTGAACCGAATGCGTGGCATCAAAAACAACCGGATATCCCGTTTGTTTCATAATCGGCAACGAGCGCATGTCAACCACCAAGGTATTATACCCAAAGGAAGCCCCGCGCTCTGTCAACATAATATTGGTATTGCCCGTGCTTTCTAATTTGGCGGCAACATTTTTCATATCCCACGGCGCCAAAAATTGACCTTTTTTAACATTAATGGCCGCATTTGTTTTCCCGGCAGCAATCAATAAATCCGTTTGGCGACATAAAAAAGCCGGAATTTGCAACACATCAACAACTTTTGCTGCAATTTCGCATTGAAACGGCTCATGAATATCCGTAATAACCGGACAATTAAATTTTTCTTTAATATCTTGAAACGCCGTCATGGCTTTTTCAAGACCCATTCCGCGAATACCTGATATACTCGTTCTGTTGGCTTTATCAAAAGAAGCCTTAAAGATAAACGGTATATTAAGCTTTTTTGTTAATGAAACAAGAGCTTCAGCCATTTCCATTCCATGGGAAGCACTTTCCATCTGACAAGGGCCGGCAATCAAAGTAAACGGTCTGTCATTTGAAATTTTAAGGTTTGCAACCTGAATTTCTTTTTGCATATATCCCTCTATTTTTCCGGAGCGGTTTCTTCAGCAACAACTTCAGTCGGAACAATACTGATTTTTTCAACTTCAGTATTGTTTTTCGCCATCACAACAAGCGTTAAACTTGTTACGATAAAAGCAGCAAAGCAATAAGCCGTCATTCTTGAAAGGAAATTGCCCGCCTGACGAGAGGTGAACAACCCGGCACCGCCTTGACCACCGCCAAGAGCACCCAAAGCACCGCCTTCAGAACGTTGCAACAAAACAAAAATCGTTATACAAATTGCTAAGATAATATGAATAGTCAAAATAAATGTTTGCATCTTTTTTCCTATAAAATAAAAGAAAAACTTCTTCATAAAGTTTTAAACGGGTGCATTTTAGCTTAAAATTATTTTTTTTGCAAGCCTAAAAAATATTTTATCAACGCTCATCAAAAAAGGCTCTTTTTTTTTAAATTTGTTAAAATTTTAGTTACTTTTTATTTATTATTATGATAACATTAAAATCGTTGAGGGATAAAAGGATGAGAACAAACACGATTATTAAAGGCGATTGCATCGAAGTGATGAAAAAAATACCGGATAACTCCGTGGACGTTATCTTTGCGGATCCGCCTTATAATATGCAGTTGGGGAGCAATCTGTTAAGACCGGATGCAACGCATGTTGATGCCGTTACGGATGACTGGGATAAATTTGACAGCTTTGATACTTATGATTCTTTTACGCTCAACTGGATGAAAGAAGCTAAACGCATTTTAAAAGAAAACGGCACGATTTGGATTATCGGTTCTTATCATAATATTTACAGGGTCGGCTACCATTTGCAAAATTTGAAATTTTGGATTTTAAACGATATCATCTGGGTGAAAACAAATCCAATGCCCAATTTCAGGGGAACGCGCTTTGCCAATGCGCATGAAACACTTCTTTGGTGCGCCAAATCTGAAAAAGCAAAATATACCTTTAATTATGAAAGCATGAAAGCTTTTAATGATGATATTCAGATGCGCTCTGATTGGCTTTTACCGATTTGCAACGGTCCTGAACGGCTTAAAAATGAATCTGGCAAAAAGGTTCATACCACTCAAAAACCAGAATGCTTGTTATATCGCATATTATTGGCCTCAACAAACCAAGGAGATATTGTTTTAGATCCTTTTTTCGGAACGGGGACAACCGGCGCCGTTGCCAAAAAGCTCGGGCGTAAATATATTGGCATTGAAAAAGATGAAACCTATATAAAATATGCAAAAAAAAGATTAGCTTGCATAAAACCTGAAAAAGAAGCAAATATTTTTGACACCATTCAACCCAAAAAAGCCGAACCCAAGATTCCGTTCGGATCTTTATTGGAACAAGGGCTTTTAAAGCCGGGTCAGAAAATTTTTGATGTCAAACAAAAATTTACAGCCATCATCCGCGCAGATGGCACCATTCACTCCGGCAAATATCACGGCTCCATTCATCAAGTTGCCGCCGCTTTACAAGGTGTTCTTTCTTGCAATGGGTGGACATTTTGGCATACAATGGATAAAAGGAAAAAAAACAAAAAGCCTGTTTTGATCTCACTTGATCATTATCGGGAGCAACTTAAAAAAAATTTATAAATATATTTTTTTAGAAAGGAAAAGAAAATGAACATTAAAAAAGCAACTTTATCAGTTATTTTAGCCTCGTTTTTATCAGCTTGCGCGACCAATCCATATACGGGTGAAAGTCAAGTGTCTAAAACCGCTTGGGGAACAGGAATCGGCACAGCTGCCGGTGCCGGTATCGGCGCCTTGGTCGGCGGTAAAAAAGGCGCTCTTATCGGAGCCGGTGCCGGTGCATTGGTTGGTGTTGGAACAGGTGCTTATATGGATGCCCAAGCAAAAAAATTGCGCCAAGAATTAGTTGGAACAGGTGTTCAAGTTATTTCACAAAACGGTCAAGTTCAACTTATTATGCCGGGGAACATTACATTCGGAACAAACGAAGCCACCATTCAATCCGGCTTTGCCCCTACCCTCAACTCCATTGCAAAAGTTATCAAAGAATATAACAAAACAATGGTTCAAATCGTGGGTTACACGGATAACACAGGGTCAACCGCTTATAATAACACTCTTTCCTTGCGCAGAGCCAACGCCGTTTCAAATTACTTGAGATTACAAGGCGTTTCAGCTGACAGAATCATCACAGACGGCCTTGGCCCTCAAAACCCGATTGCTTCAAATGCAACCGCTCAAGGAAGAGAACAAAATCGTCGTGTTGAAATCTTCTTAATCAATAAAAATTAATTCCTAACCGGAAGAAAAAAAAGCTCTCCTTCTTTCAGGGAGAGCTTTTTTAATTTAAAACTTCAATAAAACATTTAATTTTTTTTAACAGTTATAAAAAAAAATAAAACAAACAAATCTAACGCTTAAGACATCGCTTAGCGCTCAAAATGATACTTTCTTTAAAATCACACGCCTTGTTTATTCACTCTGACCGTTGAGTTGCTCTCCCCACTGTTTCACTTCCTCAGACAGCTCTTTAGCCCTCCCACTGGTTCGCGCCACATCACTTCCTCTGCCAGTCTCTTTAGCCCTCCCGACAGTTCACAAGAAAATACCTCGTTAACAAAAGACAAGGAAATGGAATAAAAAAAATCATTAGTTGTCACTTTTTCTTGTTTTTTTATAAAATGAAAATGGATTTTTGCCTTGACATTTTTTTTGATAACCTATATGATAATCTCATTCAAAACCTCGTGGGGTTATAGCTCAGTTGGTAGAGCGCTGCGTTCGCAATGCAGAGGTCAGGGGTTCGACCCCCCTTAACTCCACCATTTTTTTAGATTTAAAATGTTTTTAAATTTTATTAAATCACTTAAAAATCGAAAAAATATAAATTTAAGGATTTGTTTTATTTATTCCTTTATCGTTGCGATATTCTTATCCTTTCAAATCACTGAACCGTTAAAAGAAATTTTAAAAACAGAGCAAACGTATGCTTTTTTAACTGAGGTGTTAAAAGGATCTGAAGAAGAAGTCATAAAAAAAATCACAAAACAAACCACCCCAGAGCAACAATTTTTTTATTCTGTGATTCATAATGCCGCTTTGTCTTTAAAGAATAAACAGATTTTAGAAAACCTTTCTGTTGACCAGTTTCAATATCTAATCAAACAAGCCTTAATAACCCAACAAATTTTATTTATTCTTTTATTTTATCTTTTATTTTTGTTCTTATTTTATATCGGCCGTTTTATATTAAACCTGACAGGTCCTTATTTTTATCAAGCATCAGATAAAAATTTTTGGGCAAAAAAACTCGCCCTGCCCTTTTGCTTGATTTTAACAGGGTATGCCGTGGGACTTTATTTTAATATTTTACTTTCGCCCTTGTTATTATTGCTGATTGCGATTTTGATTTCTTTATTATCCGCCATTAAAAATAAGGCAAAAATTCCTTTATAATTTTTTGATACACAACCCGTTTAAACGGCACAACCAAAGAAATCATTTTATCCGGTTCGCACCAAAAATATGAAGAAAATTCAATCTCTTGCGGATGAATTTTTAAGTTAAAATCAGAGTCATTTCCTTTAAAACGAAACAAAAACCATTTTTGTTTTTGCCCATGGAAAACACCTTCCGGATATATAATCGGCGAAAAGAAATCATATTGATGCCAATCTTTACTTTCCTTTAAAAGGTCCACATGCTCTTTTTTCAATCCCGTTTCTTCATAAAGCTCTCTAAAAGCCGCTTCTAAAGGGGTTTCTTTTCGATCAATTCCCCCTTGAGGCATTTGATATTTAAACCCGAATTTTTCGGCATTAACACGTTCACCCATCCAAACTTTGCCTTCTTGGTTCACAATCATTAAACCGACATTTAATCTATATTTTTTTTCCATTTTCAAATCCTTAAAAATAATAAGGGGAGAAAAACTCCCCTTAACACCATTATTTTTCCTGATAAACAGCAATCGCTTTTAAAATATCTATAGCCCGATCCAACTGATAATCTTCTTTTTTATCTTCATCAGTTTCATCAGAATTTTTAACCGGTTCTTTCTTTTCCTCTTCTTTCTTCTTTATCTGTTTCTTTTCTTCAGCGGCCAATGCCCCATGCAAATCTCGTTCACCAAAGCCTTCCAAAATCGGTTCGGCTTCTAATTTAGCTCTGGGGACAACGATATCCGGCTCAATTCCTTTTGCTTGAATTGAACGACCCGATGGGGTATAGTAACGGGCAATTGTCATCTTTAACCCACCAAATCCGCGAATAGGTCTGATTGTTTGAACAGATCCTTTACCAAAAGATCTTAACCCCACAATAACAGCCCGCTTATGGTCTTGAAGTGCCCCTGCAACAATTTCAGAAGCAGAAGCAGATCCTTCGTTAATCAAAACAACCAATGGTTTGCCATTTGTCATATCCGGTGTTTTAGAGGATACTCTGGTTGTTTCTTCCGGCAATCTGGAACGGGTTGAAACAATTTCGCCTTGAGCCAAAAAGGTGTCTACCACACCAATAGCCGCATCTAACAACCCTCCCGGATTATTTCTGACATCAATAACAAATCCTTTTAATTTTCCCTCTCCAATCTCTTTGGTTAAATTTTTAACGGCTTCTTGGGTGTCTTCAACCGTTTTTTCGCTAAATGAAGAAATGCGGATATAACCGACATCACCTTTTGCTTCATATTTAACGGGTTTTTGCTCAATAATATCTCTTGTTAATGTTAAATCAAAAGGTTCTTGGTTTTCGCGCGAAATTTTAACCTTAACTTCAGTTCCGGGAACACCTCTTAACTTTTTAACAGCTTCTTGCAAGGTTAACCCTGAAACGGATTCTCCATCAATATGCGTAATATAATCCCCTGCTTGAATGCCGGCTTTAAATGCCGGTGTATCATCTATCGGAGAAACAACGCGAACAAGTCCGTTTTTAGAGGTCACTTCCATACCAAGTCCGCCAAATTCGCCTTTTGTTTGCGCTTCTAAATCATCAAAATCATCTTGATTCATAAAGGAAGAATGTGGATCTAAATCCGTAAGCATCCCGTTAATGGCACTTTCAATCAACTTTTTATCGTCCGGTTCGTCAATATATTCTTTTTTAATTTCTTTATAAACAAGACCGAACAATTCCATTAAAAGATAAGGGTCATATTTTTCTTCAACCGTTTCTTTTGCTTCAACTTTAGCTTCGATTTTATCTTCCGCTTTCCCTGTTTCTGTCGGCTTAACTTCCGAAGCATACAAAAGCGAGCTTGTCATCATAAAAAGACTTAAAACTAAACCTGATACTGTGTATTTCATTTTTATCTCCCTCTTTTATTTTTGAAACCAAGGTTTCGGATCAATGGCCTGTCCGTCTTTTCTGATTTCAATATATAAATTCAATCGTTCAGAACCCATTCTTCCAACAGGTTCTCCCTCTATAACATCTTGGCCGGCCCCAACATTGATATCATCTAAACCGGCTAACAGTAATAAATACCCGTCTTTACAATCGATAATCAACATTTTGCCATAACTTTTAAAGGGCCCGGCAAATAAAACAGCCCCGCTAATCGGAGAGCGCAACGTTGTGCCGGCTCTTGTTTGAATTGTTAAGCCTTTAGAATGCATGCCTTTAACCGTTGTATCGCCAAAGTTTTCAACCACCCGTCCGACAACAGGATAAGAAAGCTTTCCTTTTAATTTGGCAAAAGATGCACCTTTTTGATGAGAAAACGGCGTTAAACTCGGGCGAACAAGTTCTTGTTCTTGAGCCAACTCTTTTTCTTTTTCGCGTCTTATTCTCTCTTCTTCTAAACGTCTTTGACGCTCTTGCTCAATTTTTTGCAACAATTCTTTTAAATCGTTTGCCTGATTGGCAAGGGCAACGATTTTTTTGCCGGATTTTTGGTGCGTTGCATCATATTGAGCCTGTAATCTTAATTTTCTGGAAATCAATCCATTCATTTGAGCCGTGCGTTCGTTTAATTTTTCCATCGTTTCTTTCACACGGCGAATTTGCATTTGAATTTCAATCTTAGTTGCTTCTAATTTTTCCATATCCGCTAAAACTTCTTGAGTCATTCGTCTGGCTATCGGAACCGAGGAATTAAGCATTAAACGACTTCTTAAAATATGTGACGGTGCTTGTTTTTCCAAAAAAATTTGCTCTCTCGGGCGCAAAGCCAATGATTGCAAGGCGGTGACCAAATGAACGGTTCTTGCTTTTGATTTTGAAAGTTTCTCCAAAAGAGCCGCCTCTTCGCCCCGTAATTCTTCCAGCTTTCGATCTAAATGAAGCAAATGATCTTCTTCTTCTTGAACCGATTTTGCCGAACGCACCATTTGACGTTGCACCGAACGAATCTCATCAGCCAACTTATCCGATTTTCTTTGAGATTCAAGCTGAACTTTTCTTTCCGCCTGTAACTCACGCTCAATTTTGATTAAATCATCTTTTGTCGGTTCTGAAAAAGCCGAAAAAGAAAAAAGAGATAAACAAACACAACCCATTAAAAAAAAGAGATTATTTTTCTTCATGCCCCTAAACTTTATTTAAATTTTAATGATGCATTGAAGTTTAAACTCTTTTTTTGGCTTTGACAAGCCCTATTTTCATTTTTTTAAAGGTTTATCTTTCGCCTTCAATTTTAAATTCTTGTTTTTAAGGCATCAATAATTATTTGATATCCCATTTTTGTTTCAATTGCCTGCATCAACGGGTGCAACAACAAAAAGTCATGAATCACCCCATTCATTGTCAAGCTTAAAACATCAACCCCTGCCCCTCTTAGTTTTTCCGCATATAAAAGCCCGTCATCTCTGAAAATATCATTTTGAACGGTTAAAACAAAAGTAAACGGCATTTTCTTTAATTCTGTTTCGCTTAAAAAATATGGGCTCACAAACGGATTTTTTCGGTTATTAATATCCGGTTCATAAGCATCCCAAAACCAAAGTGCTGTTTTTAAATCCACCCATTTAGCCTCTTGATACAATTCATGAGAGGGAAAATTCATTAACCCGTTTGTAACCGGATAAAAAAGAAATTCAGAATCGATTTTATATCCTTTATTAATGGCATAATAAGTTAAAACAGAGGCCAAATTACCGCCAACTCCATCTCCCATCATCATAATTTTTTTAGGATTAAGCAAAAATCTTTGATAATTTTTAACCAAGTGAATAAAAACGGAAAAAAGCTCATTCAAAGGCTTCGGATATTTCACATCCGGCGCTAACGAATATTCAACAAAAACAAAGGCAGCCGGAACCTCTTTTGCCAAACGGTAAAGAAGCGTATCATAACTCATGGCATCACCTCTGACAAACCCACCGCCATGAACATAAAACGCCATCGGCAATAAGCCTTTTAAATTTTTATTTCGAACAATGCGAACATGAATTTTTTCGCCGGTTTTTAATAAAATATCATAATCATTTCTTTGAACATCTTCCAAAAACGATTGATAAGATTGAATTTTAAGGAGCTCTGCCCGCGCCGCTTCATAGGTATCTTCATATAAAGGCGGATTATATTTTATGCTGTTTAAAAAATCCGTTACAATAGGACTATAAGCATTTTTTTCATCCACCTTTGTCATTTTTATCTCCTTTTTTCCTCTTTTTATATCGGATCTGAGGCTAAGAAAAACAACTTCTTCGATGAAAAAATCGAAGATTAAAAAGCATCATCCGGAATATCCATATAATTCAAACTATTATTTTGATAACCCTCATCAGAAAAAGTTTGATTTCCGATAAACACGTTGTTTTGGCCTTGAGTCATATATGCCGGCTTTTCCTCTAACACTTCTTCTTTCGGTTCATCAGAAAACCAATTACTGAAAAATCCCTTTTCCTCTTCAACAGGTTCTTCAAAATATTTTCCTTCTTGTGCAAAATTTTCGCTATCTCTAAAGGCATCTAAAGGAACAATAGAACCGTTTACTTCTTTATGATCGGCATAAGAGGAGTTTTCATCTAACAAATTAAAATATGGTCGCTCACTGGCAGAAGATAATTCTTTCACCGCACACATATCGCCTTTTTTTGACCAATCTTGCACACGGTCATCTACCATATAAAATTTCAGCTCGCATTCATGAAAATATCTGTAAGACCAATCTTTTTCAATCTCTTGTTTATGATAAATCAAAATTTGCTTATTCGTATCCAAGCGCTTAATTTTTGTCGGAACACCAAAATTTTCATATACATCCGCAGCCGTTTGCCCGATATAAATCGTTGAACGCGGTTCAGTGGTATGAACATATTCTTGAAATGAGCATCCGCCTATTAATAAAGATAACACTGTAAAAGAAAGAAAAAAGTTTTTTTTCATGACCCGCTCCCAATCCTTTATTAAATTTCTTTACTTTGACGTTAACACAGTTTTGACCCTCTGTCAATAAAAAATAAACTTGACATTTTGCATAAAAAATTATATAGTTTTGCCTACAAAAACTTTAAGGAAATCAAGATGAAAACTGAAATTTTTACATTCGATATGCCAGCCGATTTAATCGCTAACGAACCGGCCAATCCGAGAGACAGCTCTAAATTATTGCACCTCAATGAAAAAAGCGAAATTTCTCACCATCAGGTCAAGGATTTACCCTTTCTTTTAAAAAAAGGAGATATCCTTGTGTTTAATGACACAAAAGTTATCCCCGCCCGTCTTTTTGGAACAAGAGGCCAAGCCCATATCGAAGTCACTTTGTTTAAACAAATTGATTTATCTTCTTGGGAAGCGCTTATCAAAAATTCAAGACGCTTAAAAATAAACGATCAAATTCTTTTTAAAGAAGGATTTTTTGCCACCGTTCTAAAAAAAAAGGAAGACGGCCCTGTTTTACTTCAATTTAATAAATCAGGTGCCGACTTAATGAGCGCCTTGCATGAAACGGGCATCATGCCCCTACCCCCTTATATCAAACGGGAAAAAGGCGGTAAAGACTCTGATAAAGCAAATTATCAAACCATCTATGCAAAATATGAAGGCGCCGTTGCCGCGCCGACTGCCGGCCTTCATTTTACAGACAGCTTGTTCAAAAACTTGGAAGAAAAAGGCATTGAAAAAGTTTTTGTGACCCTTCATGTCGGTGGCGGAACCTTTTTACCCGTGAAAGTGGAGGATACGGATAATCACAAAATGCATGCGGAATTTGGTGTTTTAACAAAAGAAACAGCCGATAAACTCAACCAAGCCAAAAAAGAAGGAAGAAGAATTATCTCTGTCGGAACAACCTCTTTAAGATTATTGGAATCAGCGGCAGATGAAAACGGCCTTTTACATCCCTTTGAACAAGATACCTCTATTTTTATCACACCGGGGTATAAGTTTAAGGTGATTGATGCGATGTTTACAAATTTTCATCTTTCAGGGTCAACTCTTTTTATGCTTGTTTGTGCCTTTGCCGGCATTGATGTGATGAAAAAAACCTATCAAACAGCTATCAACAATAAATACAGATTTTTTTCATACGGGGATGCCTGTTTTATTGAAAAGCAAAAATAGTTTATTTTTTCATTTTATAATTTTGGATTAAATTATCAATTTCCTTTGTTTCTTCAACAGTTAAAGGACTTTCTTGTTGCAAAACTTCAACTTGGCTGAATAACGACCCCAATATATATAAGAAAAACATAAAAATCAAAACGAAAAATATCAACATTATCCCATGATAAACAGGGCGAGATTTTTGCGTATCATATTTGTTTAAAGAAGGCTCTGATGCTTTAAAAAACAAAAAAACAGGATATAACATGATTAAAAAACTTAAAATGGTTATCAATCCGACCATGAAATCAGACCCGTTAAAAGACAACAGCCCGATAATAAAAAATAACGAACCTGAAAGCAAAGATACCGGCAAAACAAATCCGCTTTTTCCGACATCATGAAGCCTTCGAACCATTGAAGAGATAACCGGCGGAAACATAAAAATAATATAACTTAACAAATAGATATATTTATCAAACCGCTCAGCAAAGACATTGACACCCAAAAAAATGAAAAAAACAGACAGTTGAAAAAGAAAAAAGGGTTTTCTGCTCTCCCTACCCCCAAAATATGAATATTTTTTCAATCCATTCAAAAAAAAGTCTAACTTAAAAAATTCAATCAAACAATTTAAAATAAAATTATTTTGCATCATTTTACTCCTCTTTATCCGACTTTATAATAAAATAAGTTTTTTTTCAAGGAATAATCTTTAAGAAAAATTGCCTGATAGGACAAATTAAAAAAGGCTCTTTTATTTGATACCAATCTTCTTGTTTCATTTTTTCATTTCCTTAAAAGAAATAAAAAACTTAAAATGGCTTTTTGATACTTTTGGCTACATTTTTAAATATTTTTAAAAATATGTTTACTTGAAGCTTATTTTATGATAGAATCAAAAAACTTTTTTATTTTTAGGAGTTTTATTATGTCTGCACCAAAAGAGCCTCAATCTTATCAAATCATGTCAAGAAGCGACGTGACAGACATGTATAAAAAAGCGCTGAAACAAGCTAAAGATAAAGCCGAACTGACCTATGAAATTCATAAAAGCAAAATTTATCAACCACATAATAAAGAAAAAACGGTTTCGCTGTTAAAAAGAATTATTATTTTAAGTGAAAGATATAATTTAAACGAAACTGAATACCTTTATAAAATTATAAATTCTTCCACTGAAAAAGAAGCTGAACAAATTGTCATTGACTTAAAAGCAAAAGCCATTGAAACATATAAAAATTTTAGCGCCCTTGAAGAAATCGGACGTATCAGAAGAACTTTATATGGTATTCAATTTCCGGAAATTTTTGGAACCCAAGAGCGGATTTACTTAAAAACAAAGCCGATTTTATCCGAAACAGAGCTGATGCAAGACATTATTGATTATCTCAACTATCCGCTTTTAAAAACAGAAAAATTTTCCTTTTCCATTGAAACAAAAACCATAGAAGAAGGCTCCAAATTTAATAAAAAAGAAAAGAAAATCAAAAGAATCTGGCTCAAACAAAAGCAAGACATGAAACCGGTTGCCAAATTAAGGCAATATGAATTGGAATGCACACATCTTTTAAAAATGCTTCAGGAAAATGAAGAGCTGAAACACATATTTTTCAGATTTATAACAAAAATTCCAAACAATCAAAATCTTGGCCTTTATTTTTCAAAATTTAAGCAAAGGAAAAACTTTCCGCCGTTTAGATTAGACCCCATTCTTTTAAGACACCTCAAATCTTATCAATTAAAAGAAGAGGCGCATTTACTGAGTATTCTTCAAAATATCGCGCAAAAGCTTCAATTTTTTCATTTAAATTTGCATGAAATGTTGATTAAACCGCTTTCCGATTCGGAGAATGATACCGGTATTGACACGATTATCCTTTCAACATTGCCAAGAGATATTTCCTCCATGTCAACATTTGTTCATTGGGAAAGTTGCATGACCAACGGCGGGCTTTATTTTCAAGATGTGATGATGCAAATCGGCACCGGCTCGATTATTGCTTATGGAATAAACAGCCAAAATCCGCAAAAAAAATTGGCCCGTATTTTGCTTAAACCCTTTGAAACGGCCAAAACACTTCGCCAACGCGTCAATTATTTAGAGCATATTGATGCTGAATTTAATTTTCCGAATATTTCTTTAAGTAAAACGCTTCTTTATGATTATGAAGATATGAATCAAACAAAAAGAAAGTTTTTGGAAGAAGAAACCGATTATTTAGATGACGAGGAATTAAAGCTTAACCCAAAACAAGTGGAGCGCATTTATAAAATTGATAAAATTTACGGCTTGCAAAACCAAGCTTTCAAAGAAATATTAGAGTCTTTTATTGCAAATCATTTAAACACAAACACCGTCCCCGGAACATATATGATTGTGGATTCCATGTATTTGGATTCTTTACATCAAAGCTATCAAATTTATGATCGTTTTGATAAGGATAATCTTATCAAATATTTAATTTACAACAAAATCCCTTATCATTTTGACACAAACGGTGTTATTCATACCGCTCACTTGAACATAACGGATATTCCAAACTTACATTTGCGCCCGCTTAATTTAAAAACATTAACATTAAACGCAAATATGTTGGATCAAGAAACAAAAAGCCTCACTGTTGAACGCCTTTTTATTGAACAAGCCTCAACATTAAAAAGAAAAACTTTCCCTCAAACCATTCATATAACAAACGGCCTTTTTTTGAAAATTCCGATAAACAATTTGATATGCCGTTTGGACTTGGCGCGCCGATTGTTTCTGCAAGTCACACGAAATTAACCAGCGTTGCCCCTGATATTCAAACAGAGGAATTAATTCTTTCGGATTCCACCGTTTCATTTATTCCTCCTATAAAAGTTGCCACTTTGGATATATCCGACTGTAAAAAAATTAAAAAATTACCAAATGAAATAAGCATCAGTCAAAAACTTAATGCGTCAAAGAGCGCGCTTCAATATATTCCGCCACTTAAGACTTATAGCATTAACATAAACGGAACAAAAAATTTAACCGCTCTTCCGATCGGTATTCAATTTAACCAGCTTTCAGCCATTCATTCCTCCCTTACTTTAATTCCAAAAAAATTTAAGCGGTATATCATTAAATGCTTCCTTTTCAAATATCACTGAAATACCGGAAGGCACAGTCTTTCAAGAAGTTATTTTAGATTCAACCCCGCTCAACTCTATTCATCCCAAAATTCAAATTAAATCTCTTTCCATTAATAATACGCCGATTAAGGCTATTCCAAACGGATTAAAATTTTATAAGCTGTCAGCTGAAAATTGCCAAAATTTAACAAAACTACCAAACGACATCATTGTTGAAGGGACGCTTAACCTTTCAAATTCAAATATTAAAGAAGTGCCTGTTTTAAAAACACAAAATATCCATTTAACAAGATGCAAAAATTTTGAATATTTACCCAAAGAAACAAAATTTCAAAACCTTTTTGCCGCTCAATCCGGATTAAAAAATTTGCCTGAGGATATAAGCGCAAATATTATTCTTTGCCCCCAATCAAAGTTACAATCCATTCCCTCTTTTTTAAAAGCAATTTCTTTAGATGCCAGACATACGCCTTTAGAAACCATTGGCGATCATGTTGTTATCGATACGCTTAATATTTCCCATACCCCGATAGCAACCATTAACCCCAATATTAAAATTCAAAATTTAGAAGCTGTTCATTGCCAAAATTTAACTGAATTTACACTTATGCCTCAAAAAACAAAAAAAATTAATTTGATGGGAAGTGCGGTTCAATCCATTCATAATATAGATACCGGTCTTTTAAATATCAGCAATTGCCAAAATATAGCCACTTTAGATAACTCAGTTACATTCAGGGATTTAATTGCCGAAAACGCCTCTCTTGCGAGCTTACCTGAAAACTTATGCGCAACAACAATAACCCTTTCTAACTGCCCTATTAAAAAATTGCCAAACAATATGATTGTTCATAAACTTGTGGCCGACAATACGCCGATTCAAGAACTGCCGGCAACGATTTGTGCAGATGAGTTAAATATTAACAACACAAAAATTACCGTTATTCCGGCTGATATACAAGTTAAACGGCTTTCAATGGAAAATTTAAATATTCAAACGCTTTATTATTCCCCGCATTTTGAAGAGATTATTGTGAATAATCCGATTAAATATATTCACCCTTCAATCCCAAATGAATGTTTTATCGGTTTAACGCTTTCGCAAATTAAGCAAGGGAAACATAACTTTAAACAAAAGAATAAAAGCCAACGCTTAAAAAAACAACAAAAGCAATCTCAATATGAATAATTTTTTATAAAAAATATTGAACTTTTCTTAAAACAATGATATTTTGCTTGCTTAAAATAAAGAAGACAAGCGATGCAATCATATCTTTCACATCAAATTTTAAATTTACAAGAAACGAAAAAGATTTATCAAAATTACGTTCTTTTTTGCAAAAAAAAGGCGCTTGATTATATAAATCATCTTCCTTCTTTTCCCTCAGATAAAGAAAAGACACTCTTTTTAAAAAAGTTACAACATTTTTTCCTTTTTTGTGCCAAACATAATATTAATGAAGAAAAAACCCTTCATTTATTAAAAAACATTCAAACGATTCAAGAGTTAAACACGCTCATTCAAACAACGAAAGAAAGTTATCAAGAAAAAGAAATTCAAGAGAAAAAAATCCTTTTAAAAGGCGAATTTGAGCGCGTGATTCATAACTATCAAAGGCCATCTTTTTTTGAAGAACGGCAACGCGTTTATATTAAAATCAACAAAATACCGACTCTTTTATCCTCTATTCAAGAGTGTGTTGACTTTTTAAACAATCATTTACCTGATTCAGAAAAAATTAAACTCATATTAAAAACAAAAAATGTTATAAAAAAAACACAAGGCAAAAAAAATCAAGAACTTGCCGTTTATCAATATTTTGTTTCCGACTCTTTAAATAAAGAAATTAAAATCGGAAAATTTTTAAACACGCTTTATCAACAACTTATTGAGTTAAAAAACTTTTTAAATCAGCTTTCTTTACAAGAGAAAGACGCTTTTTTATCCCTTTTTAAGCTTCATGAAATGTTATCCGCTGAAGCGCAAAAGCAATTAAAATATTTTTTTAAAAAGAAAAATCAAAAAAATATACACCTCACGCCCACTTTGTTTTCATTAATAAAAAAGGCCTCTGCCCTGCAACATAAAGAAACCTTGCCTTACTTTGACTTTATTTCGGATTTTTTGTTAGCAAAAAAAACAACCATTCACGAAATGCAAATTAAACAGCTTGAGCCTATTCAAAATGAGCAAAATGAAGGAGATTTAATTCTTTTAAGCGTTTATGCAAAAGATATTGCCAGAATCAGCGAATATACCGATTGGGAAACTTGTATGTCGTATGAAAATGAAAATGCTCACGATCTTTCTCATCAAATCGGATATGGGAGTATTGTTGGCTATTTAATCAATTCTAAAAATCCTTATAAAAAACTTTCAAGAATTTTATTAAAACCGTTTGCAAGTGAAAATGAAATAAAAAATCATGAAAAACGTTTGGATATTTTTTATCAAGGCGAAAATAAAGAAAAATTAAAAACGATTGATCGAGAGCTGACTTTCTCTTCAAACTTAAAAAGAATAAGAAGAGAGTTTTATCATTTTTTTAACCCAATCATCAACACTGTTTCCCCGATTGTTTCAAATTCCTCTCAAAGACTTTATCTTCAAGATAAACAATTCGGTCTTCAAAACACTTCATTTTTTCAATTTTTAAACGCCTTAAATCAAAAATATTTAAGCCTTTCTCATCCGACCGGCTCTTTTTTACCGGTTGGTAATTATTATATGGGAGACTTAAATAAAAGCTATTTTTTCGCAGATCCTTATAATCCCACTCATTTATGCCAATTTTTAAATTTAAATAAATATCATTATAATATTGTTCAACAGAATAATCAGCCGTATGTTTTTACCAAAATCATCTATGCGCAAGGAACTCATAATTTAAATTTAAGCGGGGTTCAGGCCAATTATGTCACCATGGAAACAAGTGATTTAAAATTTATTGATGCGCGCGGATTAAAAACTAAAACATTAACCTTAAATAATTGTTCAAATATAGAAGAAATCTCTCCTTATATTCAAATCAGCGAAAAACTAACCTTTAACGGCAAAAATTTAACTGTTTTACCCAAAAACATTAAAGCAAAAGAGGTTGTTGTCAATGCGCCTTCTTTAAAATTCATTCCTGAAGATATAGAAACAGAGTCTTTATCCATTATTGATACAAATGTTCAAAAACTGCCCGATTTAAAATTAAAAGAACTTTTTGCCAAAGGAACCAAAATAAAAGATTTAAGAAATGTTGAAGTCAGTGACTATTTGGATTTAAGCACCACACCGATACAATTTTTAAATGAAGAGATAGCGCTTGGCACTTTAATTTTGAAAAATTGCCATAATTTAAAGCGATTGCCTTCTCATTTAACTGTTCAATGTCTTGATATTTCAAATACATCGCTTTTAAATATTCCTGTCACGCATTATAAATGGCTCTTGATAAATAACAATAAAAAATTAAATTTGCTCCCAAAAGGGGTAACTTTTGATATTTTAGAAGCGCAAAACAGTTCTCTTCTCAAATTACCGGAAGATATTTTTGCAACGCGTGTCAATATTATGAAAACAAACATTTCATCATTACCCAAAAATTTAAAAGCAAAAGAACTGGATATATCACAAACAAATATCAGCTTTTTGCCCAGCGATATAAAAGTTGATGAGTTAAAAGCTTTAAAAACAAAGATAACAACTTTACCGGCCGATATTAAGATAAAAAAACTTGATTTAAGAGAAACACCTCTTGAAACGGTTCATTACTCCAAAAACATTCATCTTTTAACTTTATCTCATCTGCCAAAATTTATTCATCCGGCGCTTTCTCCATTCCTCTTTGTCGGATTTGATGAAAAAGATATTTTAAAATCCAAACAAAGATATATTGAAACCTATCTTTTGCCCTTAAAAATAACTTCAAAAAATATTTTAGGGCCTTATCAAGTTCAAAAAAATCTTTTTTTTCATTCTCAATATGAACTTTAAGCCTTCACCAAAATTTAATCTTCAAAGAACACTCGACTCATGAACAACATCTCATTTTTTCAACTGATTAAAGAAATAATCAAAAAAAGTTTTTCTCTTTCCGGTCGCGAACCGAAAGAAAGTATCCTTGTTTACTTATTTTTCCTTGTTTTTATTGAAATCTCTTTATTTGGGTTATATCAATTTATAAATTTAAAACCGGGATATCAAATTATTCTTTGTTTTTTGCCTCTTCTTCCCCTTCCCGCCTTATTTGTCCGAAGAATTCATGATCACAATAAAAATTTAGGGTTTACCCTGCTTCCCTTTATATTATTTCTTTTGCTGTTACCGTTTTTAAACTTTAAAGCTTTTACGCCAAACGCCTTAAATGAAAAACTTGTTTTAGGCGGGATTATCATTGAAATTATATCTGTTTTATTTTTGATTCAGCTTTTTTTATTTTTGATTTTTTTATTTTCAAAAGGCAACAAAAATGAAAACTTATATGGGCAACCTTTTGCTTATTTACCGCCAAAAATCAAAAAATCTCACTTCTTTTTCTTTTGCTCCCTTTTCATTTGCCTTTTCTTTTTTATTCTTTCTCAAACCAAAAAAGAAGAAAAAATTTTAAAATCCGAGATATGGGATACCCAAATTGAAAAAATAAATCACTCGTTCAAGCAAGAAAAAAAACAACCGATTACGCCTAAAAAAAGAAAGGTTTTAAAACAAATAAAATTTGATGAACCAAGAGAAATCGCCCAAAATCAAACAAAATTTATTTCGCCCTCCACCTCTTTTAATGAGCTTGAAAATGAAATAAAAATCAATGATATATTAAATTTTTTATTTAATATGTCCATTAAAAGTATAAAAGAAGAAAAGGAATTTTCATATTCTTTAAACGCGCCAAAAGAAATCCTTTTCCTTAACGCAAAAAAAGGGGATATTTTATTCATTATGAAAGAGAAATCCCTTTTACCCTTGATTCAAAAACAACAGATTAAATGCAAAAAAGAAGTCTGCCTTTTTAAATATAGATCCTATTTAAAAACAATTAATTAAAGTGTCTTGATTTTTTTTTGATTATTTATTATCCTTGAACCGGATAACTTTATTCAATAGAGGGAAATATGAGCGAGCAAAAAAAACAAACAAAAAAAGAAGAATTAAAAAAAACAAAAACCACTACAAAAAAGGAAATAACAAAGGGGAAAGCCGTTTCTAAAAAAAAGAAACCGGTAACAGCAAAAACAGCTTCAAAAAAAAGAACTGCACCCAAAACTTTGGCAAAAAAGGTAACAAATAACCAAGAAAAGCTTGTAACAGTTACCCCGATTGAAACAGAAAAAACAATCGAAACCGCTCAACCGGTGCAAGAAGAAATTTCCACCCAACCGGCCATAAAAGAAGAACCGGTTTCAATCGAAAAGAAAGGGTTTTTCAGCCTTTATTTTTCAACATGGAAAAAAATATTTTCAACAAAAGGACGCGCCAATCGAACGGAAGTATTCTTATTCCCGATTGTTAACAGTTTTGTTATTCTGGCTTTAAATATTATTGCCATGGTAATAGATTTCTTTTTCAGCCCCAATTTTTTTGCTGAACAAACTTTAACAGGCCGTATTTTGATTATTCTTTCTTCCGTGTTTGCAATTATGACCCTTCCGGCTACAATTACCTTGCTTATTCGCCGATTTCATGACTTTTCAAAATCAGGTCTTTTCGCCTTCATGCCTTATCTTTGTTTTATAGTCATTGGTCCTATTGCCTTATTTATAATGAGTACAACGGAAAATCCAATTATCTTCTCAAGCGGATTTGCGATCGTATGTGTTTTATGGATGACTGCTTTTATTTGGACATTAATGTATTTATTCCGCCCCGGCACAAAAGGGGAAAATAAATATGGCGAAAAACCCCAAACAAAAACAAGGATTATTTGGCTTTCCATACTTGTCTTTGTTTTGAATGTTATTTTATATACCGGTCTTGGATTATTTTTCACACTTATCAAATATCCTCAAATGCTTTCAAATCCGGCATCCCAATCCTTAAATATTTATAACCCAACCGCAATAGAGGAACCGGTTCAAACACTTTCTGATGAAGAATTTGAAGCTGAAATTTTAAAAATGGAAAAATTCATTAATTCTTTACCGGATGAAAATGCGCCTGTTTCAAATACTGAAACCATAGAGAAAAAAAGCCCTATGGGAACAAAAAATCTTTTAAAATTAAAAGATTAATACCTAAGAATAAAAAAAAGAGCTATAAAAAATAGCTCTTTTTTTTAAACCACATTCCCAAATCTTCGATGCCGAAGTTCAAAATCCTCTATGGCTTTTTCAAACTCTTTTTCATTAAAATCCGGCCATAAAACAGGCGTAAAATAAAATTCGGAATAAGCAAGCTCCCAAAGCAAGAAATTACTTATTCTTTGTTCTCCGCTGGTTCTGATAATTAAATCAGGGTCCGGAATATGAGCAGTTGAAAGATGAGAAGAAATTTGCCTCATGTCAATTTCATTTGGCGCTAAAGCTCCTTCTTTAACCTTTTGAGCCAATTTTTGAACCGCCGTTAAAATATCATCACGCGCCCCATAGCTTAACGCAAGAACAACATGAAAATTTGTTAATTCTTTTGTTTTTTCCTCAATGTGATTCATTTGTTCAATTAAATCAGCATCAAAGCGCTCTCTTTGCCCTATAAATGAAATGCGCACACCCTCTTTAATCAATTCGTTCACATCATTTTTAAGATATTCGCGAAATAAATTCATCAAGGTATCAACTTCTTCTTTCGGTCTGGACCAATTTTCAGATGAAAAGGCATAAAGAGTCACCACTTTAATTCCTTTTTCACGGGCATATTTCAAAACTTTTTTTAAAGTTTCCGCTCCTTTTTTATGTCCGGCTGTTCGCGGTAACCCTCTTTTTTGAGCCCACCTGCCATTTCCATCCATAATAATTCCAACATGCGTAGGAAGAGCCATCTAAAACTCCTGTTCCGTTTTTAAAGGACGGTTTAATAAATCAAGAAGCGCCTCTTTGATTGGTTTTTCATGATAAATAATTTCCTCAACAACCTGACAAATCGGCATTTCAATTTTCAAATCCCCTGCGCGTTTTAAAACAGATTCTGCCGTTGCAACACCTTCCACCGTTTTCGTTGACTTTTCAAGAACAGGTTTTGCCCAGCCCGCTTGCCCGATTTCAAAACCGCAAGAATAATTTCTGGATTGATGAGAGTTCGCCGTCAGCATCAAATCGCCAACACCGCTTAAACCGGCAACAGATTCGCGTTGCCCCCCAAGCATAACGGCAAAACGAGCCATTTCCGCCAACCCTCTGGTAATTAAGGCGGCTCTGGCGTTATCGCCAAATTGACAACCATCAGAAATTCCTGAAGCAATAGCCATCACATTTTTAAGAGCCCCGCAAACTTGTGGCGTTATCATATCGCAAGAGGAATAAGGTCTGAAATAATCCGTTTTCAAAACAGAGCAAAGCTCTTTTGCCAAAGCAATATCTTTTGAAGCAATTGTAACCGCTGTTGGGCATTGACGCGCCAATTCAACGGCAAATCCAGGCCCTGAAAGAACGGCCAATGTTTGATTCGGATTAATTTCATGAACAACTTCACTGAGCAATAACCCTGTTTTCAATTCAATTCCCTTTGCGCAAAGCACAACAGGTGTTTCATCCTTTAAATAAGGAAGCATTTGAGAAAAAACAGAGCGATTGAATTGAGCCGGCGTTGCAAACAAAACAAAATCAGCATCACTTAACGCTTCTTTCATATCGCTCGTTGCCTTTAAAGTGTCCGGCAAATGCGCTGAAGGCAAATAAATTGTTCGATGCGATTCATTGATTTCTTTAACGGTCTCTTCTTCATAAGCCCATAAAGAAACTTGGTTTTTGGCATTATGCGCCGTAATAGCCAATGCCGTTCCCCATGCCCCTGCTCCAATAACTGCAATTTTTTTCATTTTTTTATTCCTTTCTTGTTTTAAACAAGAGTTTTATTTTCCATTTTCAAGAGCCATTTCCTTGGCTTTAACATAGTCAAATTTACCTGTGCCCAAAAGTGGCGGTTGATCGGTGGTAATAATTTGAGACGGTAAACCAAGTTCTGTAACACCGGCGGCTTTGAAAGCTTCAATTAAACCTTCTTTTGTGATGGATTTACAAGTTGTAATCAACACAATTTTTTCACCTTTTTTCGGATCCGGTATATTAACGGCACCTGAAATAAACCCAGGCCATTGTTTTTCAATTACCATTTCAACTGAAAGTAATGAAACCATTTCTCCGCCGATTTTGGCAAATCGTTTACATCTTCCCTTAATGGAAACAAACCCATGTTCATCAACACTGACAATATCTCCCGTATCATACCAACCGGATTCTGGCGGTTCCATTGTTAACGGCGCTGTATGGCGCATATAACCCAACATGATATTCGGACCTTTCACCCAAAGTTCTTGCCCTTCTTTGATGCCCTCAACCGGTTTTAATTTATATTCAATCCCCGGCAAAAGCAAGCCGACAGAGTCTTTCTTTTGATGCAAAAAGGTGTTAACTGAAATAAACGGAGAACACTCTGTTGCCCCATAACCTTCCAAAATACGCACACCAAATTTTTCGGCCCAAATTTTTCTTGTTTCGTCTTTGACCTTTTCAGCGCCAGCGGCAACAATGCGCAAGCTGTTGAAATCATAAGGATTTGCGCATTTTGCATATCCGGCAAGGAAGGTATCCGTTCCAAAGAAAACCGTTGCTTTTGTAGAAGCGCAAATTTCCGGAATAATCCGATAATGCAACGGAGTCGGATAAAGAACTGTTTTAACACCGGCAATAAGCGGTAAAATCGTTCCGGCCCCTAAACCAAACGAGTGGAATAAAGGTAAACAGTTTAAAAACACATCTGTCGAATAAATATCAAAAGAGGCCAAAACCTGATATCCGTTTGCAATCATATTTGTATGAGATAAGAAAACGGCTTTTGGCATGCCTTCAGATCCGGAGGTAAACAAAATAACGGCAGGATCTGTTGATTTAACCGGAGAAGGAACGCTTTTTTTGTATGCTTTATGCGGGAATAAGGCGCCAAAAACACCAAACATTTTATCTTTAAAAGTAAGCGTTTCTTTCAAATCTTCCAAATAAACAACTTTGATGCCCGCTTCTTCAACTTTTGAAATAAGCCCTTCAAGTTTCGCCATTAAAACAACTTTTTTAGCCGTTACAATATGTTTAAGGCCGACAGTTTGGCACGTTGAAATCACTTGTTTCGGACCGGATGTAAAGTTAATCATTGCCGGCACTTTGCCAAAAGCATGTAACCCTAAAAAGCTTAACGCGCAAGCATTTGAAGTCGGTATCATTAACCCGACATATTTATCATCCGGCAAGGCTTTGTTTAACAAACGCCCCAAAACAAATGATTTTAAGAAAACACCCATAAATTTAACCGGTTTTCTGGCCGTATCTTCCAAAACAGGTTTCAAACGGCCGGCCATTTTCATGGCATTGGCAATCGCTTCAAAAATCGGCAAATCTTTTTCAAAGTTTTCAAATGACATTAAGGATAAAATCTTATGCAGTTTTGCACTTGATTTTTCGCGAATTTCCCTTGTTGTTAAGCCCTCTTGGAACTCAAAAGAAACCGGTTCTTTGATTGTAATCTTAATCGTTGGGAAAAGCTTAAAATGATTTCGTTTGCCACGCACTCTGGAAAAGAACGTATAAGAAGCCCCATCAATGCGAACCGGAACAATCGGTGCGCCCCCTTTAACAGCCATCATTGCCGGCGCTTCATAAATTTTCATCCGCGAATTTCCGCCTTCAATTAAGCCTTCCGTCATAATCATGCAAAGTCTTTCTTCTTGCAAGCGTTCAGCCATATACTTAACAGCATACGGGCTTTGCGGATCTAAGGGGCGAACATCCGTTAAATTCGTCATAAATTTAACAATCGGCTTTTCAATTAATTGATCGCTGACGGAAAAAGTTATTTTCCTGTCAACAAAAGCTGAAATCAATAACACATCTAAATAAGACATGTGATTAGGAATAATCAAAGCTTTTTTTCCGGCTTTTTCGAGGTTTTCCAATCCTTCAACCTTAACTTTAAACAAAAAGGAGAGAATAAATTTAAACACATTTTTGCGAGAGGCATGCGGCAACAAGCGAACCATATAAATGGCAACCAAAACATTTGCCAGCGCCACAATCAACAAGACATCAAGCACATCAAATGACAAAGCGTTCAGTGATAACATAAACATAAACATCACCACAACGGCTAAGGCATTAACCATACCTGAAAAAGCAAACATACGGCCGGAAATATGCGCCGGTGTTTTGCGTTGTAATAACGTATAAAACGGAATGATATAAAAAGCTGATAACCCACCAAAAACAAAGGTGTCAATTAAAATACACCAATAATTAAATCCGCCCGCAAGCATTTTGGCAACTGTTAACGCCGAATGATCAACACCAATCAAAGACTTGCTTGCAAAAATAAAGTTAAGCAAGAACATTGACATTAAAAGACCGACAAGGCTTGTATACACGCCCATATTGTTTTTCTTTGACAATTTTGCATAAAGAAAAGCGCCCAAAATATAACCGATTGTAAAAACAGCCGCATACAAAAAGACCATTACGGACCAACGGGCATTTAAAATGCTTCTTCCATATTCGGGCGAAAAGAAAAACATCACGGAAGACATCATCCAAAACCAAGCAATCCCGACTAAATAAGCCCATGTGTCAAATTGGTGTTTAATTTGCCCGGCCACATATCCAAAAACTTTATAGGGGTTTTGAAACAAGGAAGACTGCGGATCGGCCGGCGGGTTGATCGGTAATTTCAATGTGATTAAATAACTGATAATTGAAGCGATTAAGCCTGTAAAACAAACAACGAAATAAGCCACATCAAATTTTAAAATAGATGTCAACAACAAACAAGCAAAGGCACTGGCAAAAACAATCCCGACTTTCATTAAGATATTGGCTTGATTATATTTAACAGGCTTTGTTAATTCCATAACCATCGCACTGTCAAGAACCCTTAAACAAGCATTCACCATGCCCATAAAAACCAAAATAAATGTTAACAATAATCTGGAGTCTAAAAAGATACTTGTTAAAGCCAAACTCATAATACCGATTTCCGCAAGGCGCACAAACCTTAACACCCGCGCCTTTGAAAAGCGATCTGAAATCTGACCGATATAAATCGTTGCAAAACAAAAGGATAAGGCATATAAAAGAACCGCCATAATTATAAAGGTGGGATTTGATTTTGTTAAATTATAGGTCACAAAAAACAAAAATACAATTCGAATAAACCCTTCATTGACGGCAGATAAAAATCTTGATGCAAATAAAGGTAAAAAATTCTTATTTTTTAAAAGTTGCGTAAACATATTATATATCCTTTGTTTTTAAATAAACAAGATAGCTTAAAATATCCATAAAGAATACCTTTATATATCACAAGACTTTTTCTAAAATCAAGAAAAAACATTATTTGTCAAAAAAGGTTCTTATTTAAAGGAAAGAAAATCGTTCCATTCATTCATTTTTCTTGCCTTGAAATAAAAAAAACGATATAATTTTTTTATAATGAAAGGATTTGAATGATGAATATTTTCTTTTTTTTCATTTTTTTCATTTTAACAGGCCTTATTCTCTTCTTAAGTATCCATCTCATCAAAATAAAAAAAACTGAAACGAGAATAAAAAACGATTTAGCTTTAATAAAAGATATTCTTTATACCGCACCTCACGGATATTATTTTGAATACCAATCTGCTGAGGGGATAATCTCCTATTGCTCCGATAAGCTACGCCTTCTTTTAAACAGTTCAAATCAAAAAACAACTTTTCAAGAGTTAATTAAAAACATTAACTCTTCTGATTATCAGCCTGTTTTAAATGCCTTTTTTGAATTAAGAGAAAAAGAAAAACCATTTGATGTTGAGCTGAGTGATGAGATAACAAAAATGCATTTTTTCCTTAATGGAAGAGTTATTTATTCAAAGCAAAACAAAAAACTTTTTGTTGTGTGGTTTAATAATCATTCTTTTGAATATCAACGGCTTCTTCTGGAGCAAAAAGAAACAAAAATGCTTTCAAATAAAATAAATGTTTTCCTATCAGCCCTCAATTTACTTCCCTTTCCTATTGAAATTAAAAAAAATAATTTAAAATTTACAAATACTTTTTTTAATCAAAATATAAATAATCTCAGCAATTATTATTGGAACGAAAATAAAATAAATTTTGATCCTGCCGAGACTTTAGTGTTAAAATACGGGCAAGATAAAACAACTGAAGATGGACTTCAAGCTCTTTTAAATGATGCACAAACAACTTATAAACATTTATTGAAAGAATTACCCTTTGGCGTTGCCTTATTTGATTCAAAAGCAAAATTAAAATTCTTTAATTCAAAATTTTTAAATTTATGGTCTTTAGAGCTTTCCTTTTTAAAAAAAGAGCCGTCATTTAGCGAAATTTTAGATAAAATCCAAGAAAAAAATCTTTTGTTGCATATTAAAGATTTTGCGCAATATAAAAAAGACTCTCTTGAAATATTTTTAAATTTAACAAATGCTTATGAAGAGTTCTTATACCTTAACAATAATAAAATCGTTAAACAAAAAATGCTGACTGCCCCTCAAGGCGGCATCTTAATTTTAACAGAAGAAAAATAAGATAAAAAAAACCTCCCGACAATGCGAGAGGATTTGTTTTATTTAACTTCTTGAGCCCTAAAGAAATCATTTGTTTCCATGGTTACTTTTAATAAATTCCCCAAATGATTGTTTTGGTTAAAAATCGCAAAAGCATTCACATCTTTTGGAAAACATTTACCACCATAACCAAATTTGCCATCCGGTCCTGGAACATGGGTATGTGTCGGGCTTAAATAACCGCTTAACAAGAAGCCATCTCTGACCAAATTATATTCGGCTCCCATTTTTTGGCACAATTCATAAACGCCGTTAAAATATGTGACCGCCAAAGCCCCAAAAACATTATGCGCATATTTACAAATTTCTGCTTCAACATTTTTCATATAATAACGTTTTTTGGATTTGAAAATTTCATCCAGTAACTCACGATATCCCGTGATAACAATATCTTGAGAGCAAAAATCTTGATAAGCCGTTCTTTCCGTTAAAAATTCCGGCATAAAGTGAACAGGTTTATTAAATTCAGCCGTCAATTTATCAGCCGTCCCCGGTAAAAGAGTTGTTCTGATAAATATCGGTTTATCGGAAGGTAACCCTGCAATAATCGAGCGCAATAAAGTTAAATCTTGAGTTCCATCTAACTCCGTTGGGATATGGATACCGATAAAATAAATATGACAATCACTAATGTCCTCATTAATTCCTTTTGGCGGATCGGAAATAGCCATTTGACACTTGGTATGCTCTTCAAGCCATTTGGCAAAGGTCATACCAATCACTCCATACCCGATTATTCCGACCTTAATTTGTTCCTGCGTTAACATCTTCTATCCTTTCACTCGCTTCTTTGTTATCCGTTAGAGGAGCACAATCACATTCTTGTTTCTTTTCTTCAACAATCCCTGCAACAGGTGTTGCTTTAATAATGGAAACAACCTCTTGCAATGTTTCCGTTAAATAAGGAATATTCATTGAAATAATAACACTTAAAATTTTAAATAATAATGCAATAACAAGTGTTGCACCCACGGTCAGCCCAACGCCTTTTGAAATACCGCCAAGCAAATTATTTACAATGATTTTCGCCGGTCGATTCATATTATTAATATAATCACCTAAGCGCATTTTTTCGATTTGAAGAGCAATCTTCTCTAACTGAGAAGATTTTTCTTTATTTTCTTTTTTAGTCATTATTAAAAATCTCTTTATATAAGGCAATCGTTCTGTCGCACATTTTTTGAATTGAGAAATTATTTCTGACACTTTCTTGAGCCGCCATACCAATGGCTTGACGTTCAGCCGGCGTCATTTTAAGAACACTGTCTAACACCGAGGACAAAACAGAAGAATCACCAACCGGTGTCAAAAATCCCGTTCTGTCATTTGAAATCAATTCACAAGCTCCCCCGTGATTTGAAGCAATGACAACCCGTCCCATGGCTTGCGCTTCGGCAATACCTCTTCCAAAAGATTCCGGCACCAATGTCGGTTGAACACAAATATCGGACAAAGCATAAACAAGTGGCATTTTATCTCCACTGACAGCAAAAACTTTCACTGTTGTTTCGCTTGGCAATGAGGCAATTTTTTCCTTCACTTCTTTATCATATCCGGCTTTTGCATTTCCACCCACAAACAACAATGTAATTTCTTTTTGTTGCATTTTTGAAACGGCATCCAAAACAACATCATGCCCTTTGATTCTGGATAATCTTCCAACCAATGTGATAATCGGCTTATCTGTCGGAATATCATATTCTTTTGCAAAATCTTGCAAAGCCCCCATTGAAACGGCACTCATATTAAACCGATTAATATCTGCCCCTCTTGGAATCAAACGAATTTTTTGATCCGGAATTTTATACTCTTTCATCAAATGATTTTGAATAAAGGCAGAAACCGCAATAACGTATTTTCCCTTTGTCATCACTTTATTATACGGTTTTTTCAAAACTTCCGGATGCAATCCGTAGCGTCCGTGAAAAGTTGCCACAAAGGGTAATTTCATTCGGTTTGCAGCCCATTTCACAGACCAAGCCGGCGCTCTGGATCTGACATGAACCAAAGAAGCCCCTGTTTCTTTAAAAATCTTTTCCAAGCGATAAGAGTTGATCCACATCAAAATCGGATTTTTCGTATTGACCGGCAAAGTGATATGAGTAACCCCCAATCTTAAAAGCTCAGAAACCATTTTACCACCGGAAGAAATCACATAGTTTTTAATTCCCTCTTTTTGCAAGGCCTCTGCAATTTCAATTGTGCCTCGTTCAACTCCCCCTTGATTTAATGCCGGCAAAACCTGAATCACAACAGGTTCTTTTTTATTCTCACTCATCTTAAATCCTTTCAAAAACTTTATTCAAAAAACACTTGATTATCAACTTTAACCGGTCTTCGCATCACATAATTTCTGGACAACATACATTCTTCATAATCATCATAAGACATCGACCAATCGCCCACTTTTGAGTTCACATGCACCGGCTGAGCCCCCGGGAATGGAACAAATTGAGCCCAAATCCCATGATCGGAAGAATTATCAAATCTTAAATCCAAATTTGGCGGCGTTCCCCAACCCCATGGCATCCCCGGCCATTGATACGGCCACATATCTGCAATTGCCAAACATTCATTATGATCCCTTGCGAACCAAACAACCCCTGTATTCGGGCGTTCCCAATAATACATGTGTTGCCCATCGCTTCCACAGGCTGAAACCAATAAAAATGAACAAGATACACATAATGCTTTAAAAATCCGCTTCATTTCCCCCTCCTTTTTAAAAATCTAATACTGCATACTTTTCAGATGGCATAATACCCGCAAGTTTATCATTCAATAATGGCGCAAATGAAGGGCGGGATTTTATCTTCATATACCACATTTTGGCATCCGGATATTCATCCCATTCAATTTCTCCCAAATAATCCATAATTGAAATATGAGCTGCTATCCCTAAATCCGCCATTGACATATTTCTTCCGGCCAAATAACTTCTATGCGCGGCAAGCCAATCCAAATATAACATATAACGTTTCAAATTCTCGCGCCCGGCTCTGATTAAAACAGAATCCGGCGTTTCCTTTGATTTTAAAGCTTTAATCACCCTCTCTCCCACAAGAGGTTTATAAACATCCATATAAAAAGAAGTGTCAAACAAATTCGTTAAGCGCCTGACCTCTGCCCTGCCCCTCGGTGTTTCCCCCAATAAATTCGGCAATGTTTTAATTTCATTTAAATATTCGGAAATCGCCACATGATCTGCTAAAACAGGGTCATCCGGTTCAATCAAAACAGGAACTTCCCCCAACGGGTTTAGCTTTAAAAATTCCGGACGGCGCGCCCAAGGAACTTCAAAAATCGTTCCGTAAGGCATTCCTTTTTCAAATAACAACAAACGAACCTTTCTTGAAAAAGGACATAAAGTGTAATGATATAAAGTTCTTCGTTCTGCCATAAATACCCACACTCTCTTTTTATAAAACAAATAACATATTGATATAAAATGCTTTTTCAAAATGCTTAATTAAAACCAAGCATCTTGCAAGGCATTATAGCACTTTCATTTTTGAGATACAAGTATTTTATGTTAAAAAAATATTTTATTAAAAAAGCCTTATTCGCTGACACAAATAAAACGTTCTTTCACAGGCAAAAACAATTTGCAATCAAAAGAAGAAACGCTTTCAGAAACCGCTTTTTTTCCGATTTTTTCACACTCTTTATCCGCCAAAGCTTGCCGTTCAATCTGTTCGGTAAAAAGACCGGAACAAACAACCGGCGCTTCAGGGCGAGAAGACCCGACCGGTGCCACCTGACCTGCCTCACGTCTTGCATCAACAAAAGGCTCAAATTGAGCGCACGCCCCCAAAAAACAAAAACAAATTAAACAAAAAATCTTTTTCATTCGTTTAACTCCCTTTTTTAAGATATAAAAAGAGCGCTAAAAATAAGCGCTCTTCATTTAATCAAATTTATTCAGCTGAAACTCGGCTCTTTAAAATATTACTTAATTGAACCGTTGCTTCCTCGTCTTTTAAATTATTGACCAAAGCATATTCCGGAACAAACAAATGCATTGCTTGGTCATAAATTTGACGTTCGCTATATGTTTGTTCATTTTTTTCAGGATCTTTATATAAATCTCTCATCACTTCAGCCAACTGAATCGGATCACCGGATTTAATTTTATCTGTATATTCTTGAGATCTTCTGCTCCATTGAACACGGCGCACTTTTGCTTTTCCTTTTAAAACTTTTACAGCATCAGCCATCACAGCCGGTGTTGAAATTTGTCTTAAGGAAGAAGCATCTTTTTTGATTTTTGAAAGAGGGATTTTAACAGTTGCGCGATCTTTATTAAAATTAACAGAAACAATATCTAATTGTTGACCGCAAACATCTTCTGATTTAATTTCAGTTATTTGACCGACCCCGCGTGCCGGATAAACAACAAAATCACCGGGATTAAATGTATATTCATCTTTTGTCATCATCTACTCCTTTTCGTTCTATTATTGGGGAGTATAACATATTTTTTTTGGTTTGAAAAGGAAAAAAAGCACTTTATTACCCCTATTTTAGAAAAAAAGAAGTTTTAGCAAAAAAAACGCTTGCTTTTTATAAAAATATATTTATAATACCCCCTATGGATCGGGCCTGTAGCTCAGTTGGTTAGAGCTGTCCGCTCATAACGGATAGGTCGGGAGTTCGAGTCTCTCCGGGCCCACCAATAAAAAAATCTCTCCTTGTGAGGGATTTTTTTATTGGTTGTATCTTAAGAAAAGCCGGACTACCGAAAAAGGGAGTTCGTCAGGTAAAAAAAACAAGCCTGCACGCCGATAACTCACCTTACAATTCTTTTTCAAAACAAACAAGAGGGATATCAAATCGCCAAAATTTATTTTCACCTTCAATTTGATAAAACCCCGTTTTTTCATAAAATCCGATTGAAGGGCCCTCTTTTATCGTCCAAGCAATCACTTTTTGAAACCCTTCTTTTTTCTTCATCTGAGCAAGCTCATTAACAAAAAAACGCCCTACCCCTTTTCGTTGACAATCCGGATGAACATAAATTGCTTGAATTTCGAATGCATCCGTTCTGTCCTTTGGATAAGCAAGATAAACAAATGCAACTTTTTCGTTATCAACCTCAATCAAATAACACTCATTCGCTTCAATAAAACGAGCCGTTCTTTCAACAACATCATCTGATACACTTAAAGAATCCAAATAATCATCAGGTATATACCCTCTATAACACTTTTGATAAGCACTTACATGGATCTTTTTCAAATCCTTTGCATCTTTTGGTTCACCTTTAACTAATTTCATTTACACCTCCTTTAATTAAAACTTTAAGTTTATCATATAATGTTATGAAATAATTTATTTTATATCAAATTCATCTTCATAAAAAGAAATGCCCTTATTTATTTTTTTCACCGCTTCCTTCAAATAAGGAGAGGTTTTTTCCGGCAATTTATTCCATTCATGCCACACCAAACATTCGCACTTACTTGGCTCTTTATTTTCAATTTCACCAGACCATTTACAACATTCAAAGTAAAACTGAATATATTCTTCTCCCTTGTTACTATGACAAATAGTCTTTAATGTCAAATCCTCCGACCTAATATCAACACCCACTTCTTCTTTTGCTTCACGAATAGCCGCCAAAATAATTTGCTCATTTCCATCCAAGTGACCACCAACGAATCCCCAATAACCACTAAATGAACAATTTTGCCGAAGTTGTAGCAAAACTTTATCTTCATTACGAAAAATCACAAAAATCCCAACCGGAACTTTAAATCTTTCAGACATTAATTTATCCTCCTTAAACACTAAAAAGAAGAATAGCATATAACATTATGAAAAATCAAGAATATTTTAAACAAATAAAAAAAATAATCTTGAAATTATATCTTCTTCATAATCAAGTTATAAATAAGGAGATAAGATATGACGCAAAATCTGTTACCAAAAGAATTAAAACTGTTAACATCTTTTCAAACAAGCGAAATAACCAGCGCTTTTCTTTATTTTAAGATTGCAAAACGAATAAAAGATAAACAAAATAAAAAAATATTATTACGTATCGCAAAAGAAGAAATTGCCCATTCTTATATTTGGAAACATTACACCGGCATTGAGCCGAAACCAAATTTATACAAACTCTTTTTTTGTTTATTTCTCAGTTACTTATTTGGATACACCTTCCTTATTAAATTAATTGAAACAAAAGAATATAAAAATATTCAAATATTAAGGGAAATTAAGGAAAAATACCCCGAAGTCAGTTATATTATTTCTCAAGAAGAAGCGCATGAAAAAGAATTGATAAATATGCTGAAAGAAGAACGACTCAACTATATCGGCGCTATGGTTTTGGGGTTGAGTGATGCTCTTGTTGAACTGACCGGCACCCTATCAGGGCTTACTTTTGTTTTGATGAATACAAAACTTATCGCCCTAAGTGGTATTATAACCGGTATAGCCGCCACTCTTTCTATGGCATCATCTAATTATTTAGCGGAAAAGGCCAACGGGAATAAAAAAGCCCTTATCGCTTCTTTTTATACCGGCATAGCCTATTTGATCACCGTTATTTGCCTGACACTCCCCTATCTTTTACTCCCTAAAGACATGTTTCTTTATGCTCTCTTTTTCATGATTGGCGTTGCTGTTTTTTTAATATTTATTTTGAGCGCCTATATCTCCATTATTAAATCTGAATCAACCCTCAAAAGATTTATTGAAATGGCAAGCATTAGTTTAATCGTTACTTTAATTTCGTTTTTGATTGGATTGATATTAAAATATTTTTTTAAAATTTAACCGCTTAAGTTCGTGGAATAAATAACTTAGTGGCGAAAAAACTTTTTAAAAACGGTCATTTTAAGGAACTAAAATCAAGACTAGCCCCCCATTAAAAGCTTTCTTTTGTTTATTTCAGCAGATTCAAAGCTTTTAATAGGAAGCTAGAATGTTCTTTTTCACCATTTTTTTAAAAACGCCACTTATTTAATTAAAAGGCAAAGTGCAAAACTAGCTCTCCATTAAAAGTGTCCTTTATTCATTTTAGCGGATTTTTCACTTTTAATGGAAAGCTAGAGTGTTTCTTTGCCTTTTAAAAACGAACTTCAAGCTTGAGCATGCCAGAGTGGTCTGTATACTCTTTTCTGAATGTGCCGGAATATTCAAGCTTCAATGTCGTTCTTTCGCCAAGGTCAGCTTCAACGCCGGTTGTGACAGTGGTGCTTAAGCGATCCAACGCTTCGCCGTTCACCGTATAACTTGCACCATTGGCAAGGGTGTTAAGAGCTGACACATCATCAGAGATAATGTCATATCCAACCGTTACCCCAGCTGTTGGGCGGATGGCGCCCATATCCCAATTACCTTTAACGCCGACTAAGGCCGTTAAGTAATCGCTTTGAGTCCCGCTAACCGTTATCCCCAAAGTATCGGTATAGCCCTCTTGTTTGACCGACAAGTAACGCAACCCAACTTCCGGCGTGATAATCGCGTTTTCAAGCTTGATATCATAGCCGGTCATCACTTGAGCGCCCCAAGAATCAACATCATAAGTGGCTTTGCCGGTTGAAGATAAAACTTGTTTTTCCTCTTCGTATTCGCCACGGCTAAAGG
>JAFXIF010000032.1 GCA_017533325.1 Alphaproteobacteria bacterium | reverse complement strand
GCTTTTTTTAAGCTTTTGTCAGGTTTGGCAAAAAAAAATGTCTTTTAAGGTCTTGACTTTTTCATTTTCAAGTTTATTTAATGCGTATAGGCAAAAGGTTATTTTTTGTTTATAAGCCTTTTTATTGCCAAACATAAAAAACTTAAATCATCATAAATATCAACGCGTTAACTTTCATTTTAAGCCGTTGATTCGGCTTAAAAAAAAGCTGCCAGATTTAAGAAGCGACCTTTAAATCCTTGCTTGCTTCACTTGATTGAGTCTTTGGCGCATCAGGTAAAGGAGCCCCCTCCACTTGAGAAGAAACAGGCGCTTGAACAGAATTATTCAAATCCTTGCTTGCCTCCCTTGACTGACTTTTGGGCGCATCAGGTAAAGCTCCCACCTCTTGAGAAGGAACAGGCGCTTGAACAGGCTCATTACTTTTAAGCTCCGGCGCTTTTAATTCAGGAGTTGAAACGCCGTTAGGAGTTAGGGCGACATCAGGATTTAAAAGTCCTTCAGGAGTTGGAACACCGTTAGGAGTTGGGGCGACATCAGGGTTTAGACCGCCATTAGGAGTTGGAACACCCTCAGGCTTTGAAACGCCCTCAGAAGTTGGGACACCCTCAGGCTTTAAAACGCCCCCAGGAGTTGGAACACCGTCAGGAGTTGGGGCGACATCAGGCTTTAGACCACCATCCGGAACGTCTTTATCATCTTTATCGGTAAATATCGGATAACCGACCGCCATGGAAATAAGGACCTCCTCATTGGGCTTTAATTTTAACGCTTCGCGCACTTTTGCCTTGTCAAAATAGCCTCTGACCACAGCGCCCATCTTATGCGCAACGGCAAAAAGCCCCACATTTTGATAGCTTGACCCCGCATGCATAGGCCCATAATCTTTATTCGTTGACGTCCACACCAAAACAATCGGCGCATTTTTCATATACTCTTGCGTTAAAAAAATTTCTCTCAAATCCTTATCTTGAATCTGATTTAAAGAAAGCCCTGGGGCATCATATAAATAAACCCCCTCTTTTTTAAAAACATAAAGGGAAAGCTCTTTTTGATTCATGGCTGTTGGAATGGTGCGCTCACCAGTGGAGCGATTCAACCCCCAAGCCGCCCATAAAAGGGAAGAAAGCGTTTTATCGTCCACCTCTTTTGTATCAAAATTTTTTGTTGATTGACGAAAATTTAAAGCATGCATCAGTGTTGTGGGATTCAATTTATCGGGCCAAGGCAACTTTATATTTGAAGCCTCTGCTTGATAAGAAAAACAAGTCATCACCAATAATAACGCTAAAATTTTTTTCATATTTTTCCCCTTAATTTTAAATGCTCTAAAAAGGCTCTTGTCCCCTCATAAATATCCCAATAAGATTCGTCAAAATTACCGGTATACCATGGGTCTTTCACATTACCGCCCAGCTCTGTATAATCCAATAACCGCTTGACTTTATGGTCTTTATCCACACCGCCGATGGTGGCTAACACGTCCTTTAAATTTTCGTTATCCATCACCAAAATATAATCATATTCTTGATAATCTTCGGCCTTAAAATGGCGGGCAATATGTTCTTCAAACGGGATATTCATCCGTTTAAAAATTTCTTTCGTCCCCTCATGAATGCCGGCTTTTAAAAGTGCATTAAATTTTTCGGTTCCGGCCGATTCGACCTCAAATAAATCCGCAACGCCCTCTTTTTCAATCAGGTCTAAAAAAACAAAATGCGCCATGGGAGAACGGCAAATATTCCCTAAACAAACAAAAAGAACTTTTATCATTTTTTGCCCCCTTTTTTTTTCTTATCATAAGCAAAAAAGAAATGCTTTGTCCAGTTAAAATGATTGTTAAATTTAAAAAAAAATGATATGCTTTTATTTATGAGTAAAGTTATAGCCCTTGTTGATTGCGATTCTTTTTTTGTTTCTTGTGAACAAAAGGATAATCCGGCGCTTAAAAACCAACCGGTGTGCACATTAACAAGCGTAAATGCAAAAGGCGTGGTTGTTTCAAGGTCAAGACAAGCAAAAGCCCTTGGGATTCAAATGGGTGCGCCCTATTTTCAAATTAAAAACGAATACAAAAACGTTCATTTTTTGCCGGTTCGTCATGAAAGATATGATGAAATTTCAAAACAAGTGATGACAAGGCTTAAAAACTTTTCGCCGGATGTGGAAGTTGTGTCGGTTGATGAAGCTTATATCGATTTAACGGGCGTTAAAAAACTTTATAATAAAAGCTATACTGAGATTATCAAAGACATCCGCACCGATATTTTAAAAGAAGTGGATATCCCCGTTTCCATTGGGCTTTCAACAAGCAAAACCCTTGCCAAACTTGCCAGCGATATGGCAAAAAAAACGGGGGGGATTTTTGTGATTCGGCCGGAAAAAATTTTTGAACTCACGCAAAATATTTCAATAAAAGACGTGTCCGGCATTGGGGCGCAAACAACAAGAGTTTTGGAATATCATGATATATATTTGATTAAAGATTTTGTTCAAAAAGACCCGCTGTGGATCAGAAATAACATCTCCCATACTGCCGAAAAGCTTTATTATGAGCTTAAAGGCCAAGCCATCAGTTTGGTGGATTCGAAAATTTCTCCCCCGCAATCTATTCAAGACACAAAATCTTTTGATGAGTTTACAAGCGATAAAGATTTTTTAATCGGCCGATTGAATTATCATATTCATAAATCCTCGCAAAAATTAAGAAGCTGGGACGGCTATGCCAAGGAAATCTCGGTCACTTTAAGAACCAAAAATTTTCAAGTATATGAAAAAAACTTGCGCCTGCCTCTTAAAACCAATTCGGAAAGCACTCTTTTAAAGGCCGCCATCAGCTTGGTGCATCAAATGTTTTCCCCCCATGTTCTTTATCGCTCTTTGGGGGTGACTTTAAAAAACCTTTCGTTTGGCAAAGAAAAGCAATTTTCTCTTTTTGATCAAGAAAAGTTTGAAGATGACAAAATCTCTCATCTGATTGATAAAATTGAGGAAAAATTCGGAAAAAACAGCATTCGTTTGGGCTCATAAGTTTGTTTAAAAGCCCAAATGAATGCTAAAAAAATCAGCGATATTTTGAAAACCGTTGCGCCACTAATAAGGCAGCAAAACAAAAAGTCAATGAAATCCAAATCACCTTATCCCCGCAATAAGACCCGATATAAAAGGACGTGGCAACATTCATTATTTGCATCACGAAAATGCTTTGAAACAGCGTTAATTTTCCGCGTTTTTTCTTGCTGAAACAAAGCTTTCTGAACTTGCAAAACACCCAAAATCCGAATATTTCCGGCAAATAGCTGACGGGAGAGAGCAAAATAAAATAAGGCGATTCTTTCATTAACAAAAAATAAACATCCGTTGAAAACAAAATGGCAATCGGCGGAATAAACGTTAAGAAATAAAACCAAAATTCTTTCGGTGGTGGCAAATAAAACATTTCTTTTTGCGCATTTTTTAACAATCCTAAAAATACAATTAAAATAACGCTGGAAAAAAACGCCGTTAAATAATGTCGCCCGAAAGAAAGCATGCTTAAGCAACAAAAATAAAGAGAATAAGCGGAAATGAAAATAATCGGATAATTGCGATCCCACTTTCTTGGCATCCCACCTTGTTTATACCGTTTATAAAGTTGATTACACAACAGCCCCAAAAAAGCCGGCACCCAAATCGTCCCCCATAAAAGAGGCGAAATCAACCATTGATTGGCAACATCAGAGCCCCCACCGCCCAGCGAAAGCATATAGGTAATCACCAACATATAAAACGGAATCAAAACAATATAAAGCACCTGAGGCAAAGCTTTAACGAAAAAAGCTTTCGTAAAAAAACGTTGAAACGGCATTTTTTATCCTATCACCTTTGTATATGAAATCACGCGCCCAATAACATTCACTTGCTTATAATCCAAAGCTTTTAACGGCTTATATTTCGCATTATCGGACATAATTTCAACCGAATTATCAAACGGGTTAATCTGTAAACGTTTCACAACCAAACGATCGCCGATGCAAAATAAATAAATCCCGTCACTCACCGGCGTTTTTAAAGAAACGTCCACCCAAACAAAATCGCCCGAAGAAATCGTTGGCTCCATGCTATCGCCCACAACTTTTAAAATCTTAATGTATTCAGGCGCAACCATGGTCACTTCTCTTAACGCCGTTAATGATAAACTTTGCCGTCCGATAACATGCGTATCAAAATTAACAACACCGTTTCCGCAACAAGCAACGGCATCCACCATGTCAATTTGAATCACATCTGATTTTTCGCCACCATTTAAAAGCCATTTCCAATCGACACGATAAATTTCAGCATAAAGCATGGCTGATTTTTCATTTAAAGCCCTCTCGCCCGATTCATGTTTTTGATATTTTTGATAAGAAAAAAGTCGCCCGCCGTCTGCATATTTTTTATAAAAATCCATTGCATCGCGACAGCCTAATTGTAACCGACATTGAAGCATTCTTTGTGATTGTGCATAATCTTTAACCATTTTTAACCACCTTTTTGTATATTTATGAATGTATCATATTAATATTTTATTTTTTGTATGATAATTTATTATATAATACATTTGTTTTTTCCTTGTCAAGCGATTTTTTATAAAAAAATAAAAAAAAGGACTTTAAGCTTCCTTAAAATCCTTTTTTGATTGGTTAAACAACAAGTTAAGAGTTTTGATTTTTTGAAAGATTATAAATGGTTGCCATATCTTGTTGATTGAAACCGGCTTGTTGATAATCTTCTTGTGTTAACACCGCTTGTGCATTTGCCCCCAACGTTCTTCTTGCATCTGAAGCTCTATCTTGGGCTGCATCTGCCATCATATCAAGCTTTTGAATTTGCTCATCATTATATCCGGCTTCTCTCAGTTCAGAAACGGTCACACCTTTAAGAACTTCTCTTTGGCCATCAACCTCTCTCAAATTGGTGCCAATTTCATGGTCTTCTTTGCCCATTCTTTCCCAAGCGCTCATTCTTTGCGGTCCTTTGGGCGCGTTCTCTTCTTGGCTTTGAGCTTGAGGGTGCGCTTTATCGTATGCTTCAACTTCTTCACCTGACCAACCGCCAAGCCATGACGGGGCATATCTTTCCCAAAAATTGGGTGAAGTATCTTTTTCTTCAGCCGCCTCGCGTCTTGCATCACGCGCGGCCTCTCTTTCTTCGGCATAAATTTCTTGCAAATTGTCATAAGCATCTTGATAAGCATTGTTTAAATCATTCAAAGCTTCTGTTGACGCCTCAAATTTATCTTCATTGGCTTCAATTTCTTGCTCAATGCGGTTAATCTCAGCCTCTATCGCCTTTCGTTTGGCTTCATCTGTTTCCTTATCTAATTGCTCTTCTAATTGTTCAACCTGAGCAACCCGCGCGTTTTGCGCCGAAACAACTTGTTGATGCGCTTTAGCTTCAGGCGTATTTAAAGCCGCTCTTGCCTCGTTCACCGCTTTAACAGCCGACTCTCTTTCAGTTCTTCGTTCGGATTCTTCTTTTTCCCTTTCAGCTCTTTCTTCAGCTTCTTCTTTTTCTCTTTCAGCTCTTTCTTCAGCTTGTTCTTCAGCAATCTCTTCTTGATCGGTCAATCGATCATTTTCTGCGTCAAGATGTTGAAGCCAAACATTTCTTTCTTCTGATGTCATCCTCTCAAATGGTTTTGTTGAAAGATTTGCTATATAATTAGCCTGTTCTTGCTCTGTCATTTCGTCAAATGACTTTTGTTGATTTTCTTCTGCCATACTATTTTCTCCTTTTTTTTATTATAACTGGTTATTTTTTTTCAAGAAAACTTAAATTTTTTTAATTTTAAAATGGTTATTTATAAAGAAACAATCCATTTCTTTTTGTTTTACTTCTTATCCGTTTGAATTTCCCCTTTGCGGGTCATGAATAACGCCGGTCAAAGCCTGTTCTTCCTCTGTTTGAGGAACCGGCATCCCATGCGCCCCAAGCGTTTGCCTTAAATCCGGTTGATTGGTTACATATTCTTGCAATAACGCCACAACAACCGTATGCCCTTTTTGGCTTGCCTCTAACAAAGCCGTTCTGCCGTTTGAATCTGCTTTATTCGGATCGGCGCCATAAAAAAGCGCCTCTTCAATCAATTCATAATCGCCTCTTAAAGCCATCTCATGCAACGGCGCTCTTCCGTTCAAATCTTCAGCGGTTATATCCGCATTCGCCTCCAACAAAAGCTTTCCGACTTCTCTTGAAGAGGCATAATGAAGCGCTGTTTTTCCTTGCTCATCTTTAAAATTAACATTCGCCCCCGCCTCTAATAAACGGCTGACAATTTCTTCATTTCCCTGTTCGGCGGCAATCAATAACGGCGCTCTGGCTTCTGGCATTAAAGAAACATTATTTGCATTAGCGCCGTGGTCCAATAAAGCGTCCACCATTTCTAAAGACCCTTTTTCAACCGCCACTTGCAACGCCGATTCCCCATATTGATTCACCGCATTTTGATTAGCGCCCGCTTTTAAAAGCGCCTGAAGAGAGGCAACATCTTCATTTTCAATGGCTTCAAAAAGCTTATTGGTCAGCGGATCTGTTTGACTAAGTTGCCCCGGATTTGTTGCCCTTGCCCCCCCAAAAGAGGGGTCAGGCAAAGGTGATGAAAGTGTTTGCCTTGTCTGACTAAACGGGCTTGATTGAAAAGGACTCAAGAAAAAGCTTTTTAAGGCACTGCCCCAAGTCGTCCTTGAAACCGCCTGATCCCTTGGAACAAAAGTTTCATGTTCGCTCGCCCTTGAAACCGCTTGATCCCTTGGAACAAAAGTTTCATGTTCCGGCCTTTCCACAACAAGCTCGGCATTTTGATCTAAAACCCCTAATAATCCATTTCCCTGACGCGCTTCTTCTTTTGCAACTGAAGATGGGCTGAAAATCGCGCCCAAAACGGCATTGGGACGCAACAAATCGCTCCAGCTAAGAGATTTCATTGTTCGCATCACTTCATAATCGCTTAAATTAGTTGAAGAATCCCCTTTTTTTGGATCAACAAAATCGCTCCTTTTTGCACCAAAAAAGTTTTTTAAAGCCCCCCACACCGTTTCCTTTTCCTGCATGAGCCCTCCCCTTTTATTTGTTCAGCTTAACCATTCATTCGTTCATGCATTTTTTTTAAAGATAACATAGTTTTTTGCTTCAAACAAGAAAAATTAATAAAAAATCCTTTTTTTTTTAGGAAATTCCATTGAACAACTTCATTAAAATATAATATATTTTTAAATCAAACACTAAAAAGAGCTAGTAAAATTATTATTAGTCTTCAAAAATAGTTAATAAATCATATTGATTTTTTTACTGTGATACGATAGAATCCAAAGTATAAAAAGAGAATGAGGAACTTATGGAAGCGTTAGATTTATTCAGCGATGTAGAAGCAAAAGACTTTTTTTGCTATAAGTTTCCTTTACCTCAATATCTTGGAGCAAAATATAAGCATCTATCTTGGATAAGCAAATATTTACCTGAAAATATATCAAAAGTCGCTGATGGTTTTGCTGGCTCTCAATCTGTATCGTATTATTTTAAACAGTTAGGATATGAAGTATATACAAATGACTTTATGAATTATAGCAACCAAATAGGTAAAGCTCTGGTTGAAAATAAAAGTGAGAAACTGGAAAAAGACGATATAGATATTCTATTTTCGGGAAATAAAAATCCATCACAATATTTTCTTATGGAAAAACTTTATACAGATTTATTTTTTGTTAGAAAAGAAGCACAACTGTTAGATGCTTTTCGTAGTAATATAGAATTATTATCTCCATTAAAAAAAAGCATAGCGTTTGCTACAATGAATAGAACATTAACAAAAAAGATAACAATGGGGCATTTTGCTCATACACAAGCATTGGTTTATTCTAATAATATTGATAGAATAAAAAGGAATGCCAGTTTGATTAGACCAATAAAAGAAATGTTTTTAGAATTATTACCTGAATATAATAATGCTGTATTTGATAATGGTAGAGATAATAAGAGTTTTCAAGGTGATGTTCTCCACTTTGTTGATAATTTAAGCAATATTGATTTAATTTATTTTGACCCACCGTACGTTAATTCGCATCCGGATTATCAAAGTTTTTATCATTTATTGGAAACTTATGTTGAAAATTGGTCGAATAAGAAATTTATAAACAAAACAAAACGCTACGAACCAAAAATTTACAGTGGATTTGATACCAAAAAAAATATTCTTAATTCATTTGAAATACTTTTTGAAAAATCAAAAAAAATCCCTTATTGGATAATAAGTTATAATGATAGAAGTTATCCTAATCAAGAACAGATGGAAAATATGATAAAAAAGCACAAAAACGTTCACACTGTTTATAAAACATATTTAAACAGTGTGGGTGGTAAAGGTAGTGTAAAAGATAGTAATGAATTATTATTTATTTGTAGCCCTAAATGTTAATAAATATCAAATCACTTTTCACATTATACATTCTTCCTGCGAATGAAAAAGATATATCTTCCATTTGTTCTAATGTAAAATCATCTAAATATCGGTTAATTATGTCCTTTATATCATTATAATGTGTTATTTTTAACCAATCTGTATTTTCAGGATTATTTCTATCATTTAAGACAAGAAACAATCTATTTTCAGCTCCGAATCTTTGTTCACTTTGATTTTCATAGAACCATTTAATAAGTTCACCTTTATCAAAATTTTCATCAAATCCTTTGGGTAATCTGGTAATTTTTAAATCTATTGGTAAATCATCTATAAAGAAATCAACCCCTTTTATATCAACTAATGTAGGTATTACATTAGAATGAATACTAAATATATCTTCTATTATTCTTGTTGTTTGGGTATTATAATAAGTCCAATATATTTTCTTTTTTAGCATTTCTTCCATTGTAATAATAACATTTTCAAGTTCTGATATACTGGAAATATTATGAATTTTGGTAAATAATTGCTTATCAATACTATTGGCTGGACTAAATTCATCTTGAGATAATGGAATACTATGTAATTTGTTCAGTAATATATTTGTTTCGGATGACGAATACCATAAGGCCTCTTTGCGATTTTTTATTACAAAATCTTTTATCGATTGAAGTAAGTTATTCGTTTTCACAAAATTATAAGTTTCGCAAAACTTTTCATCAATCCTTCTGCCTGTAGGCTGAAAATTTAAAAATTCTAAAAATGATTTTTGTAAGTTTCTATTACCATTTTTCATAAATTGATTTAAGTATAGGTAAGTAGAATCTTCATTAAACTTTTCATATATATTTTGTGAATGAATAATCTTTGCTTCTGTATATTCCATATCTCATTCTCCCTTAAAAATATCAGAATCAAAAAATTCATTTAGTGTAATTCCAAAAGAGATACATATTTTGTTCAAGTTTATTATAGATATATTTCTCAAACCTCGTTCAACACTTGACCAATATGTCCTATCAAGCCCCACATCAAACGAGCATTGTTCTTGTGTTAATTTCTTTGAATGTCTTATTTCTTTAATTCTTAAACCTACTTGTTTTTGAATCATTAAAACTCTCCTTTGATAAAGGACAGTTTGGACCTATGTTGACTTAAAGTCTATAGACTTTAAGTCTCATTTTTATTATATGCATTATTTCAACAAAATTGTTTAATAGAGTGTTTTAAGGATAAAGTTTTTTTATCTTTATTGATGCTGGTTTTCTTGACCTTTTTTAATTAAAAGCTTCAAATAATCCTTTTGAAGAGAGAAAATATCTTTTCTTTGTTGCGCCAATTCTTTTTGACGATACTTTAAAATTCTGGCCAAAAGCGCTTTTTTTAATGCCGGCGTTCGAATGCTTTTTAAGGGCGAAAGCGGCACTTCTTTTGCCACGTTTTTAAACTGCTCGCTCTCGTTGATTTCTTTAACCAAATAATCAATCACAACCTTTTGAAACGGCACTTTCTTTTTTTGATCCAGATAAATTTTGCGCACATTTAATAAAAGAGACTTCTGATAGCTTAAAAACACTTCGCTTGGTGTTTCTTGATCTTTTTTGGGTTGGCAAATAGCAGCTTCCTGAGCTAAAAAGATTAAATCATCTTGCACCTCTTTTGTTAAGGCGGTTACAAGGCGTCTTGTTTTAATTTCTTTTTCCATCTCCCCGCTATCTGTTTGGCTTAACAAAATATCTTCTTTTTTTAACGCTTGCTGATATTTATGGCAAAAAGCCCCTGCAAATAAATCCATTCCTTTTTTATTTGAGTGACGCATCAAATTTAAACTCACCGAAACTCTATACGCTTGTTCGTTATACTGAAAACACCAGTTATCTCGCGCGTTTTTTGAAAGGTCATTTGCCAGTTGTAACGTCTTGTCAAAGAGCTGTTTTCCCATACCAACTCCCCCAAGCGCCAAACAGGAAAATCCGATTTTCGGCAACATCGCCCCCGTTCCTAATAAAGCTTCTTTCATCAATGATAAAAAAGGACCATCAAGAGCTTGACTCGTTATAAGAGCTTGGTCCAAATTCAAAAAACGGGCCATACCATATAAAATATATAAATTGATTCCCAAACCAAATACCCATACCGATTTTTTTATAAACCGATTAAATAAGCTCATTTTTTCGCCGCTTTTATTTTCATCTTTTTCTTCTTTTTGAGGCAAAAGAAGTTCCCGTAACCGCTCTGCAACCGCTTGATTAAAGGCTTTTTCGCTTAAAGCTTCTCTTTTTTGTTTACTCAACAATGAAAACGGCGATTTTAAGGCTTCTTTAGCCCAAATTTTCATGCGCTTGAATTTAGTTGCCATCGCTCTAAACATTCTTATTTCTTGATTTTCTTTATCCTCATCAATTCTGAAAGGAAAAATCAAACGAAGAGTTTCCAAAATCCCCTTATAATTTTGCTTACACTTAAGTAAAACCTTCAAACAACTTATCGGAACCTGAATCAGCCGATATTGATCCGCCCAGATTTGCTCTTCCCACACAAGCTTTTCGGCTTCAAGCAAGCGATCACATTTAAAAATATCCTCTGCCGAAAAATTCTTCACTCTCCTTTGAACGGATACCCCATATTGATCGCAATAAGCCTTATCCGAAAAACCAAAGGGCATGATTTCTTTTTGTTCAAGAACATGACTTGCTTCATGCAAAATAGTAATCGCTATTTCTTTAAGGAAAAGCCCACCTTCCAGCTCTTGATTAAAATAAATCGTCTCATCATCCGGAAGAGTAAAAGCCCTATGATTTTTCATTCCATTTTTAAGTTCGATTTTTTGTTTATAAGGAAGGATAGGAATCAATCTTCTGGCTGTTTTAGAGCTTCGCCCCAGCTGATATAAGCCTTGAGCTAATTTTTCCTTAAACGCTTCTTCATGTTCTTTTGGCTCAATTTCAAAACTTTCCACCATTTTTTGAATCACTTCAAAAGAAAAAACTTTATCAAAATCCTTTTTGACCCCTTTAAAGTTTTCTTGACAATAAACTTCATAAGCGCTTTTGATTTTTTCTTGTTTTTTTAAATAAAGCTTATCGCCAAGCGCCGTTAAAAGCGCCCCCTTTGAAACAGATGCCGATAATTTTTTCTTGTTATGACTCATCTTTGATGCCCTTTTTGATGCCCTTTTTCTCTTTTTCTTTTAAGAACTTCTTTTTGAGAGCGCACAATAATTTGCCGTCTTAAATAAGGATTTTCCGCTTCTTTTTTAAATTCCTTTCTTTTTTTAAGAAAAGCTTCTTTTAAAGAAGGCATTTCTAATTTTAAAAACGCTTCAAGAGGCGCTTCTCTCAAGGCTCTATCAAAAATATCTGTTTGATGAAGGCGCATTAAAATCATTTCTTTAATCGCCCGTTCAAAGGAAAACTTTTTATTTTGACGCTTTAAAAGAAAAGCTTTTAAAACAAGCTCATGCACCCACCAATCGGGCAAAGCATTTTGACTTTCATTCATCGGATAGTTTGCCTGAAATTCAGCAATTTGAATCACATCCGTTTTTAATTTTTCGGGAAGCTTATCAACAATTTCTTTGCTTTTAAAAACCTCTTCAAACTCGCTCCTATCTGTTTGGCTTTTTTCCAAATCTTTTTTTGGCAACATGCCTTGATATTTATGTTGAAAAGCTTTTAAAATCAAGCGATATCTTTTAGCTGAACTTTGCTCATAAGCCTTCATTCTTCTTGAATTTTTATAAGCGCTGTTGTTATATGAATGACACCAAGCCTCTCTTGATTGATAATAATATTTATTTGCAAAATAAAGGCCGTTCATAAACCCCGCCCCAACAAGACCTAGCAAAGTGAACAAAGGATTCCCCAAAAAAGCCGACACTCCCAAACAAGAAAAAAGCAACAAAATTGTGTTTTGCATCAAACCAAAAGAAGGCATTTTTTTGTTTGGGCGAATCAAAAATAAAATATGATCCGCCATGGATTGAAGAGCGGCCTTTTTTTTGATTTGTGCTCGTTTTGTTTGACTAAACAAACTTCTCGGATTTTTTAAATAAGCTTTCACTTCGTTTTTAATGAGCCTTATTTTATATCCTACCGCTACTTGATTTTCTTTCGCCGGCGGTAAAGAAAAATTAAACGCCTTCTTTTTTCTTTGAAACAAATAAACTAAACTAAACAAAAACGCCTGACAAAAATCCGAATAAGCTTTGCATAAACAATCGTTTATCCCCATCAAAAATTTAACTCCGCCCATACGTTCAGCCAAAATTTGATAGCCTTGCGCGTGTTTTTCAGCCTCAAACAAGCGATCCAAACTAAATTCATGACGGGCCGAATAAAACGCATCATTATCCTTTAATTCCTCACCGTTTTTATTAAAATATCCGATATTTTTTTCAAAAATCGGGCGCATTTGAAACCCGTCGATCACATGCTCTGACTCATGCAAAAGCGAAAGCGCCAATTCAAGAGGCGTTCTTTTATGATGCAATTCTTTATCAATGAAAATAACATCAAAAAACCCATAAACGCACCCAATCGAACCTTGTAATCCCAGCGTTGCATCAATAATTTGCCCATGGCGCAACCTCTTTATAAGCGCCCGCCCCGTCAAGGAAGTTTGATTAATCTGATAAAGCCCTTTTTTAAGTCGCTCTTTAAGATGCCCTTGAATTTTTCCCTCTTTAACAACAAAAGAATCAACAATAAAATCAATCACTTCTTGTTTTATCGGTTTAAAAGGATTTTCTTTTTTGGCCTTATTTTCTTTATAATAAGTTTCATAAGAAGAGTCTTGCCCCTTAACAAGCGCGCCTAAAAAAACACCTTTCAGATTCGTTTCTTGAAAGGGTTTAAGGTTTGTTTTAAAATAAATCTCATTTAAAAGCGCTTGTATCATGGGGCATATTATAGCATAAAAAAACAGTTTTTACAAGCATTTTGAGAAAAAACAAGACAAATAATAAAAATCAAAAAAAATCTTATCTCTCAACATCTTTTAAACCGGCAAGTTGCCTTTTTTTAGAGGAAGTATCTATAGAAAGCGCCTCTTTTGTTTTTAAAAGAAACAATCTTAATTTTTTGTTATGAATTTTATTTAAATCTGACAGCGAAACCTCTTTTAAAGCGGGGGTTATATCGGCAAGATTTTCCTTAAAAAGATCCGTCATAAAGCTTAAAAACCGCTCTTCAAGAGGCGCTTTTTGATTCTTTTCACGGGCTTCATATTCCAAAAACAAGCTCATAAATTGAACCACTTGAGGCTCGGTTGTTTGTTTTTTTTCGCCATTTTGTCCCTCATCGGGATTAAAAAACAAATCCATCACCAAAACCAAATCTTCGCGCATTTTTAAAGGAAGCGCTTGATAACATTTTTTGCTTTCAATCAAGTTTTGATAACCTTGTTCATCAATCAAAGTTCTTTTCAAGCTTTCAATATTTTCCGATTGATTATATTTTTGGCGCAACGCCTCCAAAACCTCATGAAAAGCTTTTTTGTCTGATGTTTCGCGCCAATTTGAACTTTTTAAATTGTTAAGCCCGTTCAATAAATAAGCCTCTTGCCATTCTTTTTTTAATTTAAAAGAAGCTTCCTTTAAATATCCGGCACCGGATAAAACACCACACCCCAAAAGAAGGGGCGCTAACCAAGGCGATAACCCCACACTAAGCACGCCAAGTGTCAGCAAAGATAAAGAAAGCGCTTTATAAGCATTCCCCCCTTTCATTTTTTTCTCTTCTTTAACAAGCGAAGTCATAAACTGAAACATGGCCTCTTTTTTAGCATCCTCGTTTATTTTAGCTCTTTTCTCCTTGTTCAAAAAGGAAAAGGGATGTTTTAAAAACTTTTTAAAGCGATTTAAATTATATCGAAGCCCTTGGCGCAAAATAAGCGTTGAATTTTGTGCCTTTAGAGAAGAAGTGCCAAACGGCGATAAAACCGTTTCGCTGATCCCCATCAGCATTGTTGACAACCCCATACTTGCCTTTTCAAGTAAAGACGCGCTTTCCCAAGCAATTTGATAAGAAATCGCTTGTTTTTCAGCTTCCAAAATCAAATCAACCTGATAAGCTTCTCGTCCGGAAAAATCATCACTTGGAAAAGCCGATATCTCTTTATCTTCCTTATTTTTAAAAATTTGATGATCGGGCGAAAAAGGGCGAATCCCTCTTTGATCTAAAATATGCCCCACTTCATGCAAAAATTCAATCGCGCCCCTATCCGGTCGAAATTTATTTTGAACATTTAAAGGAACAAAAATCGTTTGTAATTCTCCAACGGTGAAAAAATTATTTTCCTCACCTTTGGCGATGTCCTCATGCGCCTCAAATAACCGAACGGATAAGTGAGGCGGAATTAAAGCCATCAATTGACGCGCCGTTTTGGATTGGTTCAGGCTCTGAAACCCTTTTTTTAAATATGAAGAAAAGAAGTCATCTTTTGCCAAAAGGTTTAAAGAATCAACAATAAAATCAATCGCTTCTGCTGAGATAGGCTGATTTAAATCAAGACTCATTTTTTTCTTTTCAGCATAAATTTGAAGCGCCGACTTTTGCTGATTTGAAACAGGGCGCAAAGCCACCTCAACGCCCCCCAAAGCCCCCAGCGCCCTATAAGATGTTTCGGATAATAACTTGTTTTTTCTTTTTTGTTCCATAAGTGTTATTATACCATATTTTTTTTAAAACTTAAATTTTTTTTAAACCCTCTCAAATTTAAGTAAAAAAAATAAATTTATTTTTATGGCGCCCTATAACTAAAACCCATTTATAGCGTCCTATACTAAAACTCATTGAGGGCATCCTATACTAAAACTCATTTATGGCGTCATATACTAAAATTCATTTATGGCGTCCTATACTAAAACTCATTTATGGTATCCTATACTAAAATTCATTTATGGCGTCCTATACTAAAACTCATTGATTTTTTTTATGATTGTTTCATAAAACAAACAAGACACATTTACCCCTTTTGTTATCCCCTATCAAAACACACTCTCCCCTGTTTCACTCCCCATTCACTCCACCCCTTCCTCTTGCCGACCCACACTCCCCCTTGCCGACCTATACTCCTCCAACCTCCAAGACTCTCTCTATCTCGCCTCCAAAATTTCCAATCCTTCCCCCTATAATTCCCCATTTATCGCGTTTAAGTAAAACTTTAAGAATGCACTATAACTTATTGATATTATTAATTTTAGATAAAATATTAAAAATCACTTGCATAAAAAAGAAGAGTATGTTATCTTTAGTTTGGATAGACCAAAGCTAGGGTTTATCTGGGTCTTAGAAAAACCCATATTATCACCGGTTACGTTATGTAACTGAATATGACTGGCTTCCGGCCATGGACGGATGTCGGTGAATAAGGTTCTGCCAAATAAGCCGAGCCGTTTGTGATAATACGGTTTTCTAACGTCCGCCCACCTAAACTTTAAAGGTGGGTTTTGTTATGGTGTAAAATTTTTAAGGGGGCGGAAATGAAAAAACTCATTCTTTTATCAACTATTCTTTTATCCGGATGTGCCAGTTTAAGCTATGTTGAAGAAACGGCTTTAAAAAGCTTGAGCGCCGAAGGAATTACGCCGGAAAAACCAATCGGAAACTTTGAAACACCGGCAAGTGTCGGGGGCGCCGGCGCATTAAACCTTCTCCCCGGGGTCGGCAATTTTTATCTTGGAACCGGTAACGGCGCCGATAAAGATCAATATTTATATGGGTTTTTGAACCTTGCCAGCTGGCCATTATCAATTTTGTGGGGTGTGCCTCAATCTGCCATTGATGCGGGCACAATCAACGACCGCGAATTCGTTCATTTTTATATGTATAACCCCAACGGAAAACGCGCTTTGGCTCAAAAAGGTTTAGCTCTCGGAACGGACGGTATCCTTTCAAAAACAGGGTATTCCGGCTATAATTCATACTCGGGTTACACCGGATACACCCAACCTTACGGATACCACCAACCCGCATACGGCTCTTATTATAGACCCTATTAAAATTTAAGGTTTTTCGGCCTTTTTACCCTTAAAAATCCCGAAAAAACCTTAAAATTTGCCTCAAAAATGAATTTAAACGCGATAGAAGAGAGAGAATCCGAAGGGAGGGGGAAGTTTCTGGTTGGGGTGTGGTGGTTGGAATGTGGCTTGGGGTGTAGGATATGGTGGCGTGACGGGGTGCACAATATGTATGATGACTTGCTCGAGGTCACTCCACCCCACCGACCTACACTCCGCCTTCATCACACCTTTCGCGCATATCACTCAAGAACCTGCGCCCACCAACCTACACTCTAGCGCTCCACCTAGCCGACCTACACTCTGACGCGCCACCTAGCCGAGCTAAACTCCCCCCCCCACACTCCACCTTGCCGACTCACACTCTGACACTCTACCCCGCCGACTCACACTCTGACACTCTACCCCACCGACCTACACTCCGAGCCACGCTCCACCCAAGCGCCCCACCCGCGCTCCAACACACATTTTAACCCCATCATATCACACATATTAACCACTCTATATCATGCACTGATTTCTTTTTATTTATACCTAGATTTACCCCATTTATCGCGTTTAAGTAAAACTTTAAGAATGTGCTATAACTTATTGATATTGTTAATGTTATAATTTTGTCATATTTGTCTTTTTTTGTCTCTTCCCTTTTTTTAATTTTTTTATTATAAAAACAGTAACAATATATTTTATTAAGATTTTTTTATTTTTCATAAGGGATATGATTATAATTTTTTTATAGTCCTATCCTTTTTTTATCAACTTAAAACGAAAGGAACAAACATGAATTACAAGAGTCCATTAAGGCTTGCCATGGAAAATGCCATGAACGGCAATCATGCTTTTACGCGTAACCATCCCAAACCCGGCGAAACAAAGCATTATTTTATGAAATGGGCAGATGACCCGTTTTCAACAGCGAGTGACGCCCAAATAATTGATGTGCCGGACGATATTGATCCGGAAGAATTCCGCAAAAACGGTTATCAACGACCAACATACCCCTCTTCTTTATCAGAGAATAATCTTTTAAACAATCCAAGCGGTTACCAAAGTTTGTTAAGCGATAATGGAGCGGATAATTTTCTTGATGAATCAAACAGTTATCAAACATCAAACTACAATTCGTTAACTTCAAACACCCCACAAAGCAGGATTCAAACTTCTCTTCGAACGCCGGTAACAACAAGTTTAACAGGCGGATTAAATCAAAATTCTTTTGATTCAAGTTCAAACAATTTTTCTTATCCAAACGCTCTTGGAACGGGTGGAGGCACATCAACTGAACGAATGG
>JAFXIF010000031.1 GCA_017533325.1 Alphaproteobacteria bacterium | reverse complement strand
GTCAGTATACAAAAATATTTTTCAAAAATCAAGTCTTTTCTTTTTAATCGGATAAAATAAAAAGGAGGATGATTAAACTATCCCCCCTTTTTATTAACTATATTATAAAACTTCCTTACCCAATCCGCGTTTAAATTCCAAACGCCGTTCAATATGGTTGAGTAAATCTTTTTCATGAGATACCGCCACAATGGTTTTATCGGCGTATTCAGTAAAGATAAATTCCCATATTTTTTGAGTTGTTATCGGATCTAAGTTAGCGGTAATTTCATCTAACACTAAGATGTCTCGGTTTAATAATAATCCTCTGGCCAAGTTAATACGTTGTTTTTCACCGGCAGAAACTTTAACGCCTTTTTCACCGATATCACTGTGCAAATTACCATCCATGCGAGCCACCAGTTCATTTAATTGGCAACCGTCAATAATTTTTTGTAAAGCGTCTTGAGAAACACGTTTGCCCATAACAATATTGTCGTATAGGCTCATATCAAATAGTTCTACATCTTGAGAAATATACGTAATGTGTTTATCAAAAAACGCTTGTCCGGCTTCAGTATAAGATGTTTTATCCACCAAAATTTGACCGGATTGACAAGGAAACTGTCCCGTTAATAAATTTAAAAATGTGGATTTTCCTTCTCCGGAACGACCGACAACGGCAATTTTATCCCCTCGTTTAATTTCAAAAAATGGTACTTTGTGATGAAAGATATGACCGTCTTTGACAAATTCAAAATGTGTATCATCAAATGTAATTGTGTGCCATTTTCCGATAGGTTTCGTTTTTTCTTCCGTTAAAACAATATCTCCCAAATGTTCGGCTAATCGGGCATATTCGGTTAAAACTTTTGCACTTGAGGTCATGAAATACATCATACGCCGTCCCGTTTGTTCTAATTGAGGGGCAATGGCCGCAATCATGACAACAACATCTAATCCGGAGCCGGTTTGAATAAATTGGTATAAAAAATATCCGATAGGCCCCAAGGTCATACCTTGCAAAATAAATTCCATCGCTCCCCATTGCGCAGCATTGTAATGCATCATTGCTTTGGCCTTTTGACATACTTTATCGCTTTGCGCTCTGGTTTTTGTTTCCGCAAAGGTCATTAAATTCATTTTTTTGACAGACCGAACGTTATATAAAAAGTCAATAAAAATTTTGTTGAATTTTAAGGTTTGATTGGTCAAAGCCTCAATATATCCGATACGTTTATCAAACAGCAGTCTTGTTAAAACAACCAGCAAAGTTAAAGCGACTACAAAATAAATAAACAACCAAACAGAAATGCTTAATGTATAGCCAAAAAAGCATAACACCAAAATGATGGCCGGCAAGAAATCCATCGGAAAATCACATAGCCACATATGAATATTCATACAAACACGTTCTAATGCACCGGAAAAATAGCCCACGGAATTGTTTAAATGCCATGCATATGGTTTGTTAAACAGCTTTTTAAAGTAAATGTGGCGTAAATTCATTTCTATAACCGTACTGACCGGCTCAACGATATAGCGCCAATAAAATCGGGTTATCCAACCTAAAGCGGTTGTAAACAACAACATATAAAACCAAAACAATGCTTGATCAGATGCTTTTTCGTTTAAGCTTTTTATAATCCATGATAAAAATAATGGTCCGGCAAAAGCACACAGCCCTCCAATCAAAGCAACCGGAATATCGGACAGTAATTTGAGTTTTAATTTAGGTGTTGTTGCACCCAACCAACACATTTTTAAAAAGATAATTAAATTTTTGAACATGTTTTCCCCTTACTTTTTGCTCTTTTATATGCCAAAAACCTTAAAAAGTAAACAGAAACTTAACAAAAAACATCTTTTTGGATATTATTTCAAAAAAAGTTCATTTTTTGCTGTTAAAATTGAAAAAAGTATGATATACTCCACCTGTCAGTAAACAAAAAACGGAGAGAAAAATATGTCAAAAGATTACACATTTAATCCCGGTGATTTTGTGGTTTATCCCGCTCATGGTCTCGGTCAAATTACGGATATTGAACAAACCGAAGTGGCGGGTCAAAAATTAGAATTAATTGCAGTCAATTTTAATAAAGATAAATTAACGTTGCGTATTCCGATGCCAAATGCCCAAAAAACAGGCTTGCGTCAAATTGTGAACTCAGCAACAATGGATGAAGCCGTTCGCACGTTAAAAGGTAAAGCAAAAATCAAACGTGTCCAATGGGGTAAACGGTCTCAAGAGTATATGGCAAAAATCAATTCAGGTGATGTGGTGTCCGTTGCTGAAGTATTGCGTGATTTATATAAAGATCCGGAAAAGGCCGAACAAACCTATTCCGAACGCCAAATTTATGAACAAGCCATGAACAGATTGGTGGCCGAATATGCCATCGTCAAGAATGTTAATGAAGCAGATGCTATTTCAAAATTGGAATCTGTTTTGCATACTAAAAATGCAGCGTTAGCATAAACAAAACAATATTTTATTTTTATTTCATTTTTTAACTTCAATCCCTTTAGATTTTTCTAAAGGGATTTATGATTATTTTTTTTTCTTTACAAATTGCGACAGCTGTGGTGCGATTTTTTCACTGTACAGAAACTATAAAACTCTTTGTAAAAAAATATAAATCTTCACTATAACACTCCCCCTCGGGTGAGGGGGATGAATTTTATCTCATTTTATTTTTTAAATTCCACTGGTCCCACAATGTGAATGTCTTGTTGGGGGAATGGAATTTCAATGTTTTCTTCACGGAAACGGGCTAAAATGCGTTCACGTAAATCGG
>JAFXIF010000030.1 GCA_017533325.1 Alphaproteobacteria bacterium | reverse complement strand
GAACAATCCAAACGCTCTTGCAACAAGTTTGGCAAGCCTTGTTGATGTGGAATCCGGTAACCAAGAAGTGAAACTGGAAGCTGAGGAAGGAAAACTTGCCGGCCGATTTGAAGGGGTGGCGTTAAATGGAAATGTCACCAAATTGCGCGCCAGTCAAAACACCGTGACCGAATCGGTTAAAGATGTGATGGGGCTTCAAGTTTTAAGTTTCCGCAATCAAATCAATGACGTTCAAAAACGCATGGGGGATTTAAGACTTGATGAGAACTTGAAAGGCACTTGGGTAAGGACTTTTGGCGGAGATGTGAAGTTCGGCGATATGGGCCTTAAGAATAAATATAACACCATTCAAGCGGGCGCCGACTTTAAGAAAGGCAACGCTTATTTTGGAATTATGGCAAGTCTCACCGAGGGCGAATCCGATATGGATAGAGGCACCGGCGAAGATAAAACCTACGGCATGGGCGTTTATGCGGGATACATGACCAATAACGGTTGGTATGTGGATGCCACAGCCAAACAAATGCATCTTCAAAACAAATTTAAAGCAAGGTATAACACAGGCGAACTTTCAAGAGGAAGCTATAAAACTTGGGGGACAAGCGTTTCTTTGGAGGCCGGTAAACGCATGAATTTACCTTGCGGATTCTTTGTTGAACCGCAAGCGGAAATCATGTATGGCCGAGTGCAAGGCATTGATTATACCACCTCAGCCGGCGTGAAAGTTGAGCAAGAAGCTTTTGAATCCTTGATTGGAAGAGCGGGCTTAAGTGTTGGAAAAACATTTAAAGATAAGGGCTCTGTTTATGCGAATGTTTCTGTTCTCAACGATTTTGCAGGCAAAGTTAAAACCAGCTTTTCCTATTGGAATCAAGAAACAAAAACAAGAGATGATATGGGTGGCGCATGGACAGAGTTTGCCGTTGGCGGCACTTATAAACTAAACAAAAACACCGCTGTTTATGGCGAGTTTGCCACCAGCAAGGGAACGGACCTTACCAACCCCGTTCAATGGAGTTTAGGTTTAAGGTTTAGTTTTTAAGATAACCAAAATAAAAAAGGAGAGTAGGGGCTCTCCTTTTTTGTATGTGGATAAAAAATTATGCCTCTCTTGAAAGTAAATTTAAACCGTTAAAGATTGCTTTAATGCTTGCTTTTGTGGTTGACCTGTCAATTGCTCTGGAAACAACAGATTTTGATTGATTTGAAACGGTAATTGTTGCCAAAGCTTCGGAGGCTTCTTTATCTTCAGGAGTCATCATTTTTTGCTCATATTTTGCAACTTCAATGGCAACACCTAATGCTAAAAAGGCATTGATACAAGCGTTAATCGGTCCATTTCCTTCACCTGTTTTTTCAAAAGTTTGACCGTCTTTTTGATAAGAAAGCAAAAATTTTCCGTCTTTGATTTTATCAAACGAAGAAAGCTGATAAGGTCCTTTAATTTCGCAAAGATGTGTTCGATAAAGTTTATCCAAATCTTTTTGTTTTAATTCGGCTCTTTTTTCTTCCGCCATTTTTTTTGCATGAGGCATTAAAAATTCAGCTTCTTGCAATGTAATCGGATATCCCAAATTTTGAAAATTTGAAAAGAGAGCGGATTTTCCGGATTGACTTGTAAATCCGATATGTTCGCCTTCAAATCGGCCAATCAGTTTGGGATCAAAGGCGATATATTGACCTTTTTTAAGCCCTTTTGTTTTATTTGAGCCATCTTGGTGAATCCCACTTCGATGAGCCAAAACATCAGATCCGATAACAGGGGCTTTTTCATAAATTTTAATGCCGGCCATTTCGCTGACAAGCAAAGAAGTCTCTTGAATTTTTTCCATTTTAAGGGGCATTGGAACATTTTTATTATAAAGTGCAACAGCAACTTCTTGCATAATTGTATTCCCAGCGCGTTCGCCAAGACCATTGATTGTTGTTTCAAGTTGGGTTGCTCCTGCAAAATAGCTCATTGCGGTTGTTGCAGTTGCCATTCCAAGATCGTTGTGACAGTGAACGGAAATAACGGCTTTATTGCCAATTCTGTCATGAACGGCTTTTACCATATCGGTAAAGTCTGTTGGCAGATATCTTTCAACAGTATTCGGTAAATTAATTACATCTGCACCGGCGTTAACCACTTTTTCAATCGCATTGATAACATCAGGCAAATTTTCAATGCAATCACCAAAATGTTCAACCGAAAATTCAACTTCGGCATTCGGTAACAATTCTTTTGCTTTTTTAACGGCTTTAACAGCCATTTTTGTAACGGTTTGAATATCTTTTTTAAGGACATATTCCAACCCTAACGGATTCATGGCAATAAAAGTATGAATTCTTGGTCTTTTTGCAAATTTAACAGCTTGAACGGCTTTTTCAATGTCTTTTTCATTGGCTCTGGCCAAAACGCTGACAACCGTATTTTCCGGGGCGCGCTTAGCAAGAGCTTCACAAGCAATAAAATCCATTTCATCAGATGCCGGAAATCCGATTTCAATTCCTTGAACGCCTAGGGCCACCAATTTATCAAAAATAATTTCTTTTTCAGCCAAGCTCCATGGGTTTTTAAGTGCTTGATTGCCGTCTCTTAAGGTAACGTCATAAAAGAAGGGTTGGCGGGAATAATTTGATTTGGATTGATTGATATTAGTTTTCATAAAAAGTCCTTAATTTTTGGTGGAAGATAAAAAAAACACCCTCCTAAAAGGGTGTTTGGATTAATTTATTTTTTATAACACTACCCTCTTAGGAAATGAAGCTCAAGTCCCAACAATAAGTTTAATAAAAGAAGTAATGTTACGTTTTTCATACCCAAGACTATATTTAATTTTCTCTTAAATGTCAATAAAAAAATAAACCGTTCGTTAAAGAGCGGTTTATTCTATTGTTTTTATTGTTTTTTTAAGAACCGAATTTATTGCTTCTCGGGAAACCAACCGGCGGAATTTTTCCGACAGCCGCACGTTTTGTTATCCAAAGAGAAATATTTCTTTCGATTCGGATGCCGTTCCCTGACGGGAATGCCAAACCATCTTCTAAATTAAAGAATTTAGCATCACTGAGTTTTGCTTCTTGGTATCGTTGCAAAATAACGCCGCTTCCTCGACTCATTACCGGAATTTCTTCTGTTGCAAAAACAATCATTTTTCTATTTGTTCCGATAACGGCAATATGAGAACCGGTAACCGGTTTACATAAACAAGCTTTATCGTCATCAGCAACATTTAAAATGATTTTACCGGCTCTTGTTTGTGCAATAATATCATTGGTGTTAACCAAGAATCCTTTTCCTTTTTCAGTTGCAACCAAAAGTTTAATATCGCTTTGATAGGCAAACATAGTGATCACATCTGCATCTTGAGGAATATCAACTTGCAGTCTTAACGGTTCACCAAATCCTCTACCCCCTGCAATCATATTGCCCCGTAACGTGAAGAAACGGCCGTTCGTTGTAAAGAAAATAATGTTATCTGTTGTGTATGTTTGAATAAAACACTTCAAATCATCACCTTCTTTATACTTAAGATCGGCAACATCTGTATGGCCTTTAAGGGCTCTGATCCAGCCTTTTTTTGAAAGCACAACGGTGATAGGTTCTTTTTCAATCATAGCTTCAATCGGAACTTCAACACTTGCTGCTGCTTCAATAACGGCAGTTCTTCTGGCGCCAAGCTCAGTTTTTTGACCGAATAATGTTTTGATTTCTTTAATTTCAAGCGTTAGTTTCGCATCACGCAAATCTTTTGATTCAAGCAATGCTTCTAAACCTTTCTTTTCCTCATCTAATGCTTTATGCTCATCTTTGATTTGATTTTCTTCCAATTTCCTTAATGAGCGTAACCTCATATTTAAAATGGCTTCAGCTTGAATTTCCGTAAGATTAAACTCTTTCATCATTAAGACTTTTGGTTCATCTTCATTTCGGATGATTTCAATGATGCGGTCTAAATTTAAGAATGCAATCAAAAAGCCTTCTAATAATTCCATTCGATGAATGATTTTATCAAGACGATATTTTGATCTTCTGATTAAAACTTGGTCACGATGCTTTAAAAAGGCTTGTAAAACTTCTTTTAAATTCATCACCTTTGGTGTATGATCCGCATCTAACACATTCATGTTTAAGTTAAAGTTAACTTGCAAATCTGTATTCTTATAAAGATGCTCCATTAACTGTTCCGGTAAAACAGCTCTTGATTTGGGTTCCAAAACAATGCGAACTTTATCAGAAGATTCATCTCTGACATCTGCTAAAAGTGGCAATTTCTTTTCGCTGAGCAACTTAGCGATTTTCATAATTAAATCAGATTTTTGAACCAAATAAGGAATTTCGGTTACAATAATTTGATATTGACCATGTGAAAGGTCTTCTTTTTCCCATTTTGCGCGAACTTTCATCGCGCCGCGGCCTTCTTTATATGCTTTAATGATGTTTGCTCTCGGTTCCGCTAAAATACCGCCTGTAGGAAAATCCGGTCCTTGCACAAATTCCATCAATTTTTCAACGTCAGCTTCCTGATGTTTGATAAGATAAATAAGCGCATCACAGACTTCGCCGACATTGTGTGGCGGAATGTTTGTTGCCATACCGACAGCAATACCGGAAGAACCGTTGGCAAGTAAGTTAGGGAAGGCAGCCGGCATCACAACCGGTTCATCTTCTTCTCCGTCATACGTTTTATCAAAATCAACGGCATTATCATCCAATCCGTCCATTAATTTAACGGCAACAGCGGTTAATCTTGCTTCGGTGTATCGCATGGCGGCGGCTTTATCGCCATCAATGTTACCAAAGTTTCCTTGCCCGTCAACCAAAGGATAACGAACGGCAAAATCTTGCGCTAAACGAACCATCGCATCATAAACGGAGGAATCCCCGTGCGGATGATATTTACCAATAACATCGCCAACAACGCGGGCGCACTTTTTAAAACCGGATACGGGATCCAATTTTAATTGGCGCATAGCAAAGAGCAATCGGCGATGAACGGGTTTTAAGCCGTCTCGCACATCAGGCAAAGATCTTGCAACAATTGTTGATAAAGCATAAGCCAAATATCTTTCGCTTAATGCATCGGCAAGTTTTGCTTCTTTAATGTTTTCGTTTGTTTCAATATTTTCACTCATAATGTAAGGATTATAGGCATAAAAAAAGAAAAAACGCAAGTATTTTTTAATTCTTGTAATTTTTTATAAAGTTTGATAAAGTTAGGGGAGAAAGAAAAATATTTTTTAAAGGAAAGAAAATGCGTTTTTTAGCTTTTTTAACAGCTTTGATGCTTGTGTCAGGTTTTTCTTGGGCAAATGATAGTGTTTCTCCGGAAGGTTATTTTGGTAACTGGCGTGTCTATACCGCTAAAGAGGGGACTCAAACACTTTGTTTTATGGTTGTTTCACCGCAACATACGTCAAGTGAAAGAGAAGGCAACTTTTTAAGCGTGACCCATCGCCCTTATGAAAATTCATTTGACACGGTGGCTTTGATGTTTGGAACAATGTTTCATAAAACTTCGCGTCCGACAATTGAAGTAGATAATTTGCGTCCGTTTGAAATGAAAGCTTCAGATGATTCGGCTTTTATGATGACAGAAAAAGACGAAAAAACATTAATCGATCAAATGATTGTCGGTAATGTTGCCAGAACAAAAGGAAAAAGTCATAAGAAAAATGTTCTCAGAGAAACGTTTTCACTTAAAGGCTTTGCCAAAGCTTATGAGATGTTGAATGAAAAATGTCCGCGTCCGGCAAATCAAGACTCTCAAAAAACTGAAGGACAAACTCTTTCAAAAGAGACAAGCGGAGAAGTAAAATGAAAAAAGAATTAATAGGTTTAAGTGTTGAAGCATTAAAAGAAGAAATGGAAAGTTTGGGTGAAAAATCGTTTCGCGCCAAACAGTTGTGGCATTGGATATATAATAAAGGTGAAACAGATTTTTTTAGCATGACAACGCTTTCCAAATCTTTTCAGGCAAAACTGAATTAATTATATACGGTTTATCACCCGAAAATTGTAACGGAACAGACCTCTAGTGACGGAACGCGCAAATGGCTTATGGAATTTCATGATGAAAAACAAGTGGAATGTGTTTATATTCCGGAGTCAGACAGAGGCGCTGTTTGTTTGTCAACACAAGTCGGATGTGCCCAAGGGTGTAAATTTTGCCATACCGGTACACAACGCATGATGCGCAATTTAACGGCTGGAGAAATTGTTGGGCAGTTTATGTCTGCAAGAGACAGTTATAATGAATGGCCGACACCGACAGATGAAACAAGAATGCTTTCAAATATCGTTGTTATGGGGATGGGAGAGCCGTTGTGCAATTTTGAAAATTTAAAACAAGCTCTTTTAATTTTAATGAATGGAGATGGTATCGGTATTTCAAAAAGAAGGATAACGGTTTCAACTTCAGGTGTTGCCAATCATATACCGGAACTTGCTGATTTAGGGGTGAAATTAGCGGTTTCTTTGCATGCGCCGACAAACGAAGTAAGGGATAAAATTATGCCTGTTAATCGCAAATTTCCATTAGAAGTCTTGATGAAAGCTTGTAAAGAATATCAACAAAAAAGCGAAAGACGGCAATTTATCACAATGGAATATGTGATGCTGAAAGATATTAATGATTCTGAAAAAGATGCCGAAGATTTAATGAAATTGGTTGATGGCCTTGAGGTGAAATTTAATTTGATACCATTTCATAGTTGGGAAGGGGCTCCTTTTGAAGCATCAAGTATGAATAAAATGCATAAATTTGCCAAAAAATTGGAAAGTAATTATTTTGCTGCGCCAATCAGACGGTCAAGAGGTGAAGATATTATGGCTGCTTGCGGTCAGCTTAAATCAGCTAAAGGAAAAATGTAAAAAAAAGAAAGGGAATAAAATGGAATTTTTTGACGTGGTAAAAGAAAGACGGTCAATTCGGCATTATGAAGAAGGATTTGTTGTTCCGTTTGAAGACATAAAAAAAATTATAGAAGCGGGTATGTATGCGCCTTCTGCCATGAGAAAGTTCCCATGGGAATTTTTAGTTATTACGGATCAGGTTCTGCTTCAAAAAATTGAAAAAGAACATCAATATGCTTCTTTTGCAAGTTCTGCCGGCGTGATGATTGCGGTGTGTGAGAAAGAAAGTGTTTCCCATGCAGGAATGGGGGTTATTGATGTTTCAATGGCATCTCAAAATATCATGTTGGCGGCTCATGCATTGGGATATGGGACTTGTTTTTGTGGCGTTTATCCTGAAACACATGAAAAATTTTCTCAAGTCTTGCAGGTTCCAAAAGATGTGCGCGTTATCGGATTAATTTCACTTGGAAAACCAATTGAAACAAAGGGACTTCCGGAAAGATATGATGAAACCAAAATTCATGTTAACCGATGGTAAAAAAATATCGCCTTCATAAAAGGCGATGTTTTTTTTATAGGTGTTTGAAAATTCGTTATATTTTCTTTTTTTTTAAGAAAAAATTGATTGACGATTAAAATATTTTTTGCTATTTTGAAAAGTGTGAGAATTTTTCTGTCTTTTGGCGTATAATAATGAGGATACAATGCTGAAAAAGAAAAAGGGAATGGAACGCGGACGGTCGATGTCTGATACTCTTGGTGGAGGAGCGTTGATTGGCGTTTTAACACTGGGGGGAATCTATGGATATGGTCAAGCAATTTATTTGTATAAAGAGGCCGAAACCTTAGACCAGCTGAGTGTTTTGATTGCCGGTAGTCGTTCATTTGATATCCCGCATCATTTTGGTGAAAAAACACTTGTAGATAAGGACGAGTATTTGCCCTATATTGTCCCGATTCGAGAGATGGTTTCAAAAGTTGACTACCGTTCTGAAAAAACAGCTGTTGAGGCTGGTTTGATGGATGAGGAGGGTGAGTTTGAGGGGGTGACGATTCATGATGTGCGTGAACATGAATCGTTTAATACCGTGTTGGGGACTCCGGTTTGGGTTCGTGCTGAAGATGAGCAAAATTGGTCTGTTCGCATCACAGGGCTTTCATATGCTGTTTGTGAAAAGTTGTTGCAAAAACATGATTTAGGTTTTGATTATGCCTATGTGGCGCTTCAAAACTGGCATGATAAAACGCCTGCAGATCCGGAATCCGGTGATTTTTCAAAGGTTGGTGTTGCTGATAAATATGCAAATCCGCAAAAAGATATAAAAGGTGGTTTTTCAAATGAGGCGCAAATTGAAAAAATTTGCTCTATGGTGGATGCCAGTAAGGGAAAAGATTCTTTGGCGCAAGCATACCTTCAAAATATTAATGATGCTGAAATAACAGGGGTGACCAATAACACTGCCGGAACAATTTGCAAAGATAAGAAGAGTTTGGCTTGTATGGCTTATGGGGCAAGGTTGTATAATCCCGAAACAAAGAAAAAGGATATTCCTCTTCAAACTCTTGTTCTTCATTTTGGCAGTGGAGATGTTAAATCAGCGGAAGTTGTTCTTCCTCCGCCCGAATGGGAAAGATAATAAGTTTTTTTTAAGTATAATAAAAAACACCGCTTATTTTAAGCGGTGTTTTCCTTTTTGTTTTATGAATTAAGAAAGTTTAAAACTTGCGAGCAATTCAGCTGATTTTGAGGCATTTCTTGGATTAATCATAGCGTTTTTATGATATCCTGCATCAACATGAACGATTTCGCCTGTGATACCTGCTGCTAAATCGGAGCAAAGGAACATTCCTGTTCCGCCAACATCTTCAATGGTCACATTTCTGCAAAGTGCAGAATTGTTTTCCGTCCAGCCTAAAATTTGACGGAAGTCACCGATACCGGCTGCTGCCAATGTGCGGATTGGACCGGCTGAAATGGCATTGACGCGGATATTTTGATGTCCTAAGTCAAAAGCAATAAAGTGAACGGAAGCTTCTAAAGCTGCTTTTGCAACACCCATAACATTATAATTTGGCAAATATCTTTCGGCGCCTAAATAAGTGAGTGTTAAGCAAGCACCACCATCCGTCATTAACTCGGCCGCGCGTTTGCAAACGTCTGTAAATGAATAACAAGAAATGAGCATAGAGTTAGTAAAATTATCTTTTGATGTATCAACATAACGACCTTTGAGCTCGTTT
>JAFXIF010000029.1 GCA_017533325.1 Alphaproteobacteria bacterium | reverse complement strand
TATTCATAGTTTGATGTCAAAGGCAAAGAAATAACGGGATAACAACATAATGATATTTGTTGAGTATGGTTTAGATTTTGACAATAACCGGTTTGGATTTGGTAAAAGTGTTGAAATTGAAAACAAAGACGGAACAGAATATCGGGTTAAAAAATCAGTTAAATTAAAGAATAAAAGATATTATTTCAGATTTTGGATATTTAAAAAGGTCTTTGTTATTTCCCGTAATGGATTTGAAATTGTTAGCAAAAAAAGAAACAACCTAAAAATTGTATTTGGAATTGAAGGGGAAGAAATCTAAAAAGGACTGCTAAACACAGTCCTTTTACTTTAAGATTACCCTAGATGCAGACAAAGATTGAAAACAAATTTTATTTGACTATGTCAAAAAATGTCGTATACTGGATATATAAGGAGTTTATGATGTCATATGAAAAAACAGAAAATTTATTAGATTTAGCAATTTGGATGCAATCAAATCGTGAAGGTGTTAGTCTTTCCGATATAATGAATCGTTTTCAAGTATCCAGACGAACGGCAGAAAGAATGAGGGATATGATTGTTTCTCGTTTTATTCAAACAGAAGAAATCGAGGGAGATAATCGTCAAAAAAGGTGGCGAATTCCTCAAGGAACATTAAAAGATTTTATTCAATTTTCAGCTGATGATTTGGCTTGCTTAAACTTGGCAAGAGAAGCTTTAGAAAAAGAAAAACTATCCGACAAAGCCGTTCAATTAAATACAATTATTGAAAAAATTACAGCCTCAATAAAAACAGACACACTCAGGAAAATAGAACCAGATGCAGAGGTTTTATTAGAAGCCCAAGGATTTGCCCGTCGTGTTGGTCCAAAAATCAAAATTAACACCAATTATTTAGATATTATAAAAGAGGCTATTTTATCCACTAAGAAAATTACAATAACTTATAAGAACGAAAAACAAACTGTTTCGCCTTATGGCTTTTTATACGGAAACAAACATTATTTGGTCGCTTATTCTGATAAAACAAAAGAATATCGTTATTTTGCACTGCACAAGTTATCCGATGTTCAACTAACCGATAATATTTTCAGAAAAGATGAAAGTTTTTCATTAGAAGATTTTACAAAAGATTGCTTTGGTGTGTATCGTGAAGAACCTGTAGAGGTAGAATGGTTATTTGATGCAGAAACAGCAGATGATGCCTCAAAATATGAATTTCATCCATCACAACAGATGATAAAAAATCATGATGGCACTTTGACAGTCAAATTTTTTGCCGGAGGTCAAAAAGAAATGGATTGGCATTTATACACTTGGGGAAATAAAGTTAAAGTCATTAAACCTGAAAGGAAATAAAAAAATGGAAAGAAAATTTGTAGATTTGAAATATATTGAACCAGACGCAAAAGTTGTTATTTTGGGAACGTTTCCATCGGAAGCATCCAGAGATACATTCTTTTATCATAAATCAACCAATCAATTTTGGAAAATAATGAGTAAAATTTATAAGCCTGATGAAAAAATCGAATATTTAGAAGGAAAAGAAGAAAATAACACTCTAATTGAAAGAAGAAAGAAATTCTTAAAAAAATATAAAATTGGATTATGGGATATGATTAAATCTTGCTATATTGATAAGAGTAAAGATTCATCCATCAAAGACCCTGAATACAATGATTTAACAACTTTAAAAACAGAATGTTTACAATTAGAATGTATTTGTTTCAGTAGTAAAAAAGCATTTAAATATTATAAAAGATATTTAAAACAAGTTGATGAAACATATAAAAATTGGTTAGAGAAAATGTCAAATGGAGAAGAACATATTTTACCATCACCAAGTTCTGCTAATGCTCGTATAAAACCTGAACAAAAAAAAGAAAAATGGCAAAACCTTTTAAATCAATATGTCAAAAAATGACAGATAAGCATTTTATACTCTTTACACGAAAGGAGTATAAAATATGCATAAAAATCACATTTCAACATCACTGAATGATTTTTTAAATGAAATAGAATTTAAGAAAAATCATCCACATACCCCTGTTGGACTTCCAAGTGGTTTAAAAAGTTTCGATACATATACAAACGGCTTTCAAAAAGGAGATTTAATTTTAATTGGCGCTCGTCCTGCAATGGGGAAAACTGCCTTTGCAATTAATATTGCCTATAATATAAGCAAATATTTTTTTGATTTAGAAAAAGAAAATCAAAGTATAGATAAATGTGTTCTTTATTTTAACTTAGATGACACAAACTTATCTCTTATCCCTCGTTTTATTAATTTAGAAACAGAATTTTCGCATTGGGATAGGATTAACGGAATAAAAGATGCCCAAACAGAAGAAAATGTTATAAATTCGTGTTTATCCCTATCAAAATTGCCAATCTATTTATCCAACAAGGGAAACACAATAAAAGAAATTAAAGAAGAAATACAAATAGTAAATTCCGAACAACAAATTGGATGTATTATCATTGATTATCTTCAATTAATTGAAAAAGATACAGATGATTATATGGCTATTTTAAATGAATTAAAGAAAATGGCTATACGAATGAATGTTCCAATTATAGTATTAACACAGTTAAAACGATCGCTTGAACAAAGAAAAAACAAAATACCAAAGTTGTTTGATATTATCGGATACAATCAAAAAAATGACCCAACTGATAAAATTATTTTTCTATATCGCAAGATATATTACCTTCAAAATCAATTACCTCAAAAACATAAATACGAACCACAGAATCATTTTGAACAACGATATAAAGAATGGGAAAATAAATGTGATAAAATAAGAAACAAATGTAAAATTATTATTGCAAAAAACAGATTGGGCCCTATTGGAAATATAGAGGTTTCATTTGATTATAGTCGCGGCATATTTAGAGATGCTGAAGAATAGACTTAAGGTCCCAAAAGTTCGATAAATTGGAAAATGAATACTTACAAAATAGAACTATTACCGAACTAGCATAAGTAATTAGAAACAAACAAAAAAACCACCCGATGTGGGTGGTTTTAATTTTTGGTACCTCTAGCCGGACTTGAACCAGCATGACCTTGCGGTCAACAGATTTTGAGTCTGTCGCGTCTACCAGTTTCGCCATAGAGGCATTTTTTCGCTAGACAAGTTCATTATACTTATTTATAATTCAATGTCAAGCATTTTTTAACAAAAAGGATAAAAAAAATGAAAAAAGAGCTCAACTCGCCTCAATCTATCTTTATTACCGGTGCTTCAAGCGGTATCGGAAAAGCCCTTTCCATCCAATTTGCCGCAAAAAACATCACTTTATTTTTATGTGGCAGAAACAAAGAAAGACTTGAACAAACAGCTTCGGCTTGCGAAGAAAAAGGAGCGATTGTTCATTTATTTTTATTTGACACAACCAATAAAGAAGAAGCTCAAGAGGCGGTTTTAAAAGCCAATAAAATAAAAAAAATTGATCTTCTTATCGCAAATGCAGGTGTTTCCGGCGGTGTTCTTGGAAAAGAAGATTCCATTGAGTCCATTCGCCAAATTTTTGACACGAATATTTACGGTGTTATCAACACTGTTTTACCTGTTATTGATATTTTCAAAAAACAAGGAGGCGGTCAAATTGCCCTTATGAGCTCCATTGCGGGATTTAGAGGATTAATGAATTGCCCCGCTTATTCCTCATCTAAAAATTTTGTGAAAGCTTGGGGAGAAGCTTTGCGCGGTTCACTAAAAGAATATAACATCAAAGTAAACGTTATTTGTCCCGGATTTGTTAAAACACCTTTAACAGACAAAAACCTTTTTAAAATGCCGTTTTTAATGCAACCGGAAAAAGCCTCCCTTATCATTCAAAAAGGCATTCTTAAAAATAAGGGGATTATTGCCTTTCCGATGATTATGCATTTTTTAATCGCCTTATTAAGTGGCCTGCCTCGTTTTCTAACCAACCCGATTTTTGAATATTTACCCCAAAAAGAAAAAAAGAAGTAAATTCATTTCTTTTTGACCGGCTCTTTATTAAAAAGGATTGCAATTATAAATGTTTTTTGGTAAAATCCATAAAAAATTTAACCAATAAAAAGGATTTCAAAGATGAAAAAACAACAGACACCGGATGAAATTGAACGCATTCAACAAGCCATTTTAGATCGCGAAGTTGAAGAAGAGCTTCAAAAAGAAAGATTGCTTAATTTTTGGAACAAATATCGTTTTTTAATCATTGGCGGCGTTATTGCGATTGTTGCAACGGTTGGCGGAACTCAAATGTATCATTCTTGGTATAATAAAGTTCGTTTAACAGAATCAAATTTATTCGAACAAGCCGCTGTTTCAAATGCAAAAGGCGAAAAAGAAACGGCACTCAGTAATTTAAATTTATTATCTGAAACCGCTAAAACAGATTATAAATATTTAGCTGAACTTAAAAAAGCCGGCATCTTTTTATCCGATAACAAAAAAGAAGAAGCTTTAAAAACATTAAAAGCCGTTTTTGAAACAAAAAATGCGCCTCAAGCGCTTAAAAACATTGCTTTACTCAGCTATATCGGTCATCAAGTTGAAACAGGTAACAGCGATGAACTGCTTTTATTATTAAACCCGCTTTTGAAACAAAACAGTGCCTATTTTGCCGCCGCAATCGAATTAAAGACAGCGCTTCTTTTAAAACAAAACAAAAAAGAGGAAGCCGTTCAAACATTGCAAGGCGCTCTTTTAAATCCTAATTTAACACCAAATACAACCGATCGGATAAATATGCTTTTATCCGGCATGTAACAAAGGAGATTTTATGAAACATCTTGTTTTTGCCGTCTGTGCCATGGCTCTTTTCGTTTCCGGCTGTGCGCAAACAAAAAAAGAAGCCCCAAAAGAAGGGCGCGAAGCTGTTCAAGTTAAGCTTGAAACACAGCAAATCGAAAAAGAAACAGGCGTTTTAAACTTAGGCAAACCAAAAATTGTTACCGAATGGGATTTTTTAAATCAAAATATCACCAATAAAATTCCGCATGCCAGTATCAGTGGTTGGAAAGAAAAAGCTTGGGATGAAAATGTCGGCAAAGGGATTTCTTCCGGATTTATTCATTTACCCTCCCCTGTTATCCATGACGATATGATTTATACATTAGACAGTCAGTTGCGCTTAACAAAAACAAGCAAAACAGGTGATGTTATCTGGGATATTTATTTACGAGATGATGAAGATATGCCGGCCGTTGCCAGCATTGGTCTTGCTTATTATAACGGATTAATTTACGTTGTTTCAGGAGATGGGATTATTTATGCCGTTAAACCGGAAGGGGATATCATCTGGCAAAAAGACACGGAAAAAATCCTTCGGTCTTCACCGGTTATTTACGATAACAAATTATTTGTATTATCCGCAAATAATGAGCTTTTGGCTTTAAGCATCAAAGACGGCTCTCTGGTTTGGAACTATAAAAACTTGGAAACCGAAACCAATTTGCTTGGCATGGGGATTCCTGCCATTCAAAACAAAACCATTGTTGTGCCATTTACAAACGGTGAAATTATTGCATTTGATACAACAACGGGCGAACCGAAATGGTCAAATATTTTGCTTTCCTATCGCACTTTTAACAAAATTGCCGATTTAGGACATGTTTTAGCCTCTCCAGTGATTGAAGGGAAAGTTGTTTATTTGATTGGTAATGCGCATCAAATGGGGGCCTTTCATTTAGACACCGGAGAAGAAATTTTCACACAACCAATCGGTGGACAAACAACACCTGTTATTTCCGGCGATATTTTATTTATGATTACAAATAAAGACACAGTTGTCGCCTTAAATAAATATACGGGCAAGCTTATTTGGGAAAAAGATTTATACAGCAAAACCCAAAAACAAGTTCGTTGGTTTACACCGGTAATGGCAAACGAACATTTGCTTATTTATTCTGGCGAAGGGGATAGAATTATATTCAACATGAAAACGGGAGAAGAAATTTCAAAAGAATTATCCGATAAACCATTTTCAACACCGATTTGCTATGATAATCATGTGTTGATTTATACGGATAAAGCCGATTTAATCATGTATAAATAAAGGAAAAATATGAAAACAGTTGCGATTGTAGGAAGAACAAACGTCGGTAAATCAACACTTTTTAACAGGCTTTGCAAAAAAAAGCTTGCCATTGTTCATGACGAACCGGGCATCACTCGGGACAGAAAAGAAGGAACAGCAACTTTAGGCGATATTTCTTTCAAAGTCATTGATACCGCCGGCCTTGAGGATTCTTCAAGCTTAGCCAAAGCTATGTGGCGCCAAACACAAATGGCCATTGAAGAAGCCGATATTATTTTGGCGGTTGTGGATGCCAGAAGCGGATTAACCACTTTGGATGAAAAAATGGCAACCGAATTGCGCATGGTGGATAAACCCGTTATTTTGCTTGCCAATAAGGCTGAAGGCCAGCAACATACCGGCGATTTTTATGCTTTAGGACTTGGCTCTCCGCTTAAAATTTCAGGCGAACACGGTTTGGGCATCAGCGATTTATATCAAGAACTTAAAACACTTATCAACCCGCCGAAAGAAGATGAAGAGGATGAGGAGGATGATTTTTCTTTTGAGGAAGAAGAAACAAAAGAAGAAGAACCCAAAAATCGCCCGTTAAAACTTGCCATTGTCGGGCGCCCGAATGTTGGAAAGTCAACATTGGTGAATCAATTACTCGGCAAAGAAAGATTATTGACAGGCCCGGAAGCCGGCGTGACAAGAGATGCGATTACAATTCCTTGGAATTGGCGCGGTCATGACATTTTGTTAACGGATACCGCCGGTTTAAGAAAACGCGGAAAAGTCACTAACCAAGTGGAAGAAATTTCCGCTCAAGATACCAATACCAGCATTGATTTTGCCGAAGTTGTTATTTTGGTTCTTGATGCCAATGTTCCAATGGAAAAGCAAGATTTGATTATTGCCTCAAAAGTGTTAAATGAAGGCAGATGTCTTTTAATTGCTCTTAACAAATGGGATTCCATTGAAAATCCGCAACAAGTCTTAAATCGCTTAAAAGAAAAATTGGTCGAATCTTTGCAACAAGTTAAAGGCATTCCGGTTCATACAATTTCCGGCAAAACAGGATATGGACTTGATCGATTGATGAGTGATGTTTTTGATCTTTATCATCTTTGGAATAAACGCGTTCCGACTCATAAACTCAACACGTTTTTGCAAACCATGACTCAAGCACACCCAACACCGGTTGCAAGCAATGGGCGTAGAATTCCAATGAAATATATGACTCAGGTTTCTAAACGTCCACCGACCTTTGTGATCTTTTCAAGCAATCCAGATCAATTGCCAGAATCTTATTTAAGATATCTTTCAAATGGGTTGAGAGAACGCTATGGCTTGGTTGGCGTGCCAATCAGAATTCATATGAGAAAGCGCGAAAACCCTTATGCTGAAAAAGCAAAAGAACGCGCCTCAATTAAGAAAAAAGCAAAGATTATGGAAAAGAAACAAGCTAAAGGCAAACCAAAGCCAAAATCAAAAGTTAAACAGGGTCCAAAATCTTTGCATAGAGAAAAAAGACGTAAATAAAAAGAAAGCCACCGAATTATCGGTGGTTTTTCTTTAATCTTTTTGATGAGGATTATCCATTATCATTTTTGATTTTTGAGAAGTAATTTTTCTTTCTTTCAAAACAATGCCTTCTTTTTCTAACAACTGTTTGAATGTTTCAAGAGCTTTGGGATGTTCATGAATGGCCAACACTATATTTGGTCCTGATTTTACTTTTTCAACCAAAGGATATTGGATTCCATCAATCTCAAAAGTTTTATTTTCATCATAATATTTTTGCAACTGTTTTTTTAAAAAAATATCTCTTTTACCTAATAAACGTTTTAAATCAACACTTGATTTCATTCCTTCTCTTTTTGATGAAAGATCCAAGTCATCCCCTTCTTTTTTCAAAAGTTTTTTAAACACTTCTAATGCATTTTCATGTTCATGTAAAGCTAATACAATTTGCGAGCCAGATTTTACTTTTTCAACCAATGGATATTGGATTCCATCAATCTCAAAAGTTTTGTTTTCATCATAATATTTTTGTAGTTGCTTTGAAAAAAATTTGCTATCCTTTTTAAATAGCAAAACTAAATCACGACTTGATTTCATGCCTTCTCTTTTTGATGTAATATCCCAATCGATCCCTTCTTTTTTCAAAAGTTTTTTAAACACTTCTAATGCAAATGGATGTTCATTTAAAGCCAATGTAATTTGCGTACCAGATTTTACTCTTTCTACCAATGGATATTGAACCCCATTAAGTTCAAAAGTTTTATTTTCATCATAATATTTTTGCAACTGTTTTTTTAAAAAAATATCTCCTTTACCTAATAAACGTTTTAAATCAACACTTGATTTCATTCCTTCTCTTTTTACTGGAATTTCTAATTCAAACCCTTCTTTTCCAAAAAGTTTTTTAAAAAGTTCAAGTGCCTTTGGATGTTCGTGCAAAGCAAGTGTTATTTTTGAAACAGATTTTACTTTTTCAACCAGCAGATATTGGATCCCATCAACTTCAAAAGTTTTATTTTCATCATAGCATTTTTTCAACAGTTTTGCTAAAAAAACATACCATTTCCCTAATAAATTTCCTAAATCTCTACTTGTTTTCATCCCTTCTCTTTTTAGAGGAATCTCCAAATCAACACCATCGTTTTTCAACAATTTTTTTAACATTTCTAATGCATTTTTATGTTCATGTAAAAACAAGGCGATCTTTGTACCGGATTTAGCTTTTTCTACCAACGGATATTGGACTCCATCAATCTCAAAAGTTTTGTTTTCATTATAATATTTTTGTAGTTTCTCAATAAAAAATTTAAAATTAGTATTAAATAACAACCCCAACTCATTACTAGACTTCATACCTTCTCTTTTTAAAGGAATACCTTGAGCTTTCAACTCAATATCTGCCTCATTTTCAAGTGTAATCAACTCTTCAACATTTGAAAAAATATCAAAAACTTCAAGGGAAAGTTTGGATGATGAGCGTTCCTTTCTCGCCCGTGGTTCTAAAACACCTACTCTCTCATCCATCTTTTTATCTGAAATAATCACACTTTTGTTTGTAATATCATGATAAAGAACTTGTCCGTTTTCGTGAGATGACAAAATTGGGTTATCATAATCTGGATGCGCAAAAACAACATCCACAATCAAAGCAAACTTATTTTCATTTTTTGGGTTTAAACGCAAAACACGACCACCCCGTTGCGCTTCAACCACTCTGGAACAAGTTGGATAGTTAATGCACATATCCAATTCAGGCATGTCAAACCCTTCAGAGAGTTTTCCAACCTGACATAAAATGGGCAAATTGCCATGCACAAATTTATTTAAAATAGTTTTATCTTTTGTATTGGTTGTCCAAGTGCCTGCAATTGTTTTGCCAAACAATTTATTTAACGCTCTGGCCTGTAATTTTGCTTCAGCCTGTGAGCGGCAGTTAATCATGCATTTTTTACCTTGCACTTTGCCAACTGTTTCATCCACATAATTTTGATAAAACACAGCAATTTCATTTGCAATTAACTCGTGCACATTTTTCCAATTTTTTGCATTTCCATTTTCTTGATAAGATTTCAGAGCTTGAGAAAGGGCTTTTTCAAGTTCGGCTTCATTATATTCACCCGTGGTTGTTTTTGAAACAGAACTTAAATCCACCTTAATTTTAGATGATAATAAAACATTTTTGCAAGGCGTAAGCAATCCATCTTTCACAGCTTGCACTGTGTTCATTTCAGATATCACTGAACCAAGCAAATTTTCCAAATTTTTATCTGGGGAATAAGCAGGTGTTGCCGTTAAACCATAACAACAAGCATTTGAAAATTCTTTAATCGCATCCATTCTTTTTTCAGACAATGAGTGATGCGCTTCATCCAACAACAAAAGCCCTACTTCATTTGGATTAATTTTATTAACAAAAGCATTGAGTGAAGAATAAGTCGTAACAATAACATTACTTGCTGTATCTTTCCCATATGTATAAAATGCACCAATGCTTAATGGTTCAGAATAATACATTTGATGAAAATCTTGAAAGCGCTTAATCATCCCCTCGCCATTTTCATCTTTAACCAAACTTTGGGTTGGAACAACAACTACTACTTTACCCTTTGGATTTTGTGATAAATAACCTTCTGTCAAAACATTCATCATTCTGGTTTTACCAAAACCAGTGGCAAGGTCAAAAAAACCTTTTGTTAAATTTTCATCCACTCTTGATAAAAATTCTTCAAAAATATCTTTTTGCGCCGGTCTTAAGTCCGAAATTGGCAAAAAAGACTTTATACCACTAATAAGATTATTGAAATTTTGTTGTTTCATTCCATTCCCCATTTAAATTTTTTGTAATTATATCATAAAATAACAAAATTGTCAATCTTTTTTGTCAATATTAAAAACAAGCAAAAAAAACACCCCTATTCTTTTACAGAATAAGGGCTATTTTCTTAATTTTTAACTATCTTTTTCCATTATTATAATGCGCTAAAATGCGTTGCTTATCTCGGTTCCAATCGCGTTTTTTAATATCTTCACGCTTATCAGCCATATTTTTACCGACTGCCAACGCAATTTTAACTTTTGCAACGCCTCTAGAGTTAAAATAAAGCTCTAAAGGAATCACCGTTTTTCCTTTTTGTTCAATAGCTGCAAAAATCTTATTTAACTCTTTTTCATGTAACAACAATTTCCTTGGTCTTGAAGATTTTTCTTGCACAAAACCACCTTTTGAGCCCAAATATTCAGCAATATGCGCATTAATTAAAAACAGCTCCCTGTTTTCCGTGTCCGCATAGCTTTCGTTAATGGTAGCATGCCCTGCCCTTAAAGATTTCACTTCCCCACCAGTTAAAACAATTCCTGCTTCAAATGTTTCCAAAATTTCATAGTTAAAACGGGCTTTTCTGTTCGTTGCCACCGTTCCCGTTGAAATAAGTTTTGCCACTTTTTTATCCTTTCATAAATGCCATAATAAATGGTTTTAAAATCTCTTGTTCTTCAGCTGTTAACTCCGGCAAAATATCTTCTTTAATTTTTTGATGATAACCATTTAGCCATTCTTTTTCCGCTGTCGTTAACATGTCAAAATCAACGCATCGATAATCAAACGGAATGAAAAGCAAATTTTCAAAAGAAAGTGTTTCATCATCCTTTTGAATGGCAAGTAGCATATTTTCAAGGCGAATTCCAAAACCTTCTTCCACAGAATAATAGGCCGGTTCATTTGAAAAAACCATCCCCGCAACCAAACCCCTTTCATCTTTGGCATACACAGCCGGCGGATATTCATGAACCCCTAACATTAATCCAATTCCATGACCTGTCGCATGATAATAATCAACACCTGAGGCACGTAAAAAATGATGCGCTTTTTCATCCAATAGAGCCGTATTTTCTCCTTTTTTTAAAGAAGAGGACGCCAACGCAATATGCCCTTTTAAAACTTCGGTATATCGTTGTTTCATTAATGCGGTTGGCTCTTTAACGAATATTGTTCTTGTCATATCCGTTGTGCCATTTAAATAATGCCCACCGGTATCCACTAATAACAAGGGATTTTCTTTTACCTTTATATTCGTTTCTTTTGAAGGGGCATAATGAGCTTGCGCCGCATGAGCCCCGCTTGCCGCAATGGTTTGAAAACTGTCATTAAAATAAAGCGGGCTTAAGGCTCTTAATTCTTTTAATTTTTCATCACAATCAATTTCACTTATCCACTCTTTATTTTTTTCAACAAAAGCCAAAAACTTTGAAACAACCTTACTTTCAAACAAACAAGCTTGTTTAATATTTTGAATTTCAACTTCGTTTTTAACCGCTTTCATTTCATCAATAACTTCTTCTTCATTATGAAGATAAACATTTTTTTGTTTTAATGAATTAATCAAATAAAGACTGGCCTTTTTAAAATCAACAGCAACATTCAGACAAGATAATAAGGAAGCCTTTTCATCAAAATCAAAAACATCCCCGTTTTTCATCACAATCAAACGTTGATATACCACGGGATAATCGCTTTTTTTTGAATCTCTTTTATTTAAAATCCAAGAAGTGTTTTCAGGCGATAAAACAAGCAAAGCATCCAAGTTTTTTTCATTTAAATATGTGACAACTTTTTCAATTTTTTCTTTTGTTGAAAGCCCCGCATAACTTAAATCATAATCAAACAAGTCCTGTTTTAATAAAGTGGGGTTAAACCACTTATCAAACAATCGTTTTTCATCCGACAACAAAGAAACATTTGACTCTTTTAAAAGAACATTCATTTGTTCCACCCATTCAAGAGAATGAACTTTATCATCAAACAAAATCTTTTTGCCAGACATATTTTCTTTAATCCAAAGAGAAAGCCTTGTATCTTTTGGCACTTCTAAAACTTCAAAATCAGATTGGATTTTTGCTTGTTCGGTGTATCTTGAATCCACAAACAAAACCCCTTTTGTTTTCATGATAAGCGCAACCCCATCCGATCCTGAAAAACCGGTCACATCTTTTAACCTTGATTTATAAGGTTCATAATAACCGGACAAAAACGGATCGCTTTTCAAAATCAAAACGCCGTCTAATCCGTTTAATGCCAAATCCTCTCGGATTAACGATAATAAAGACATTTTTTATTCCCCTTTTTGAAGAACGAGTGTGCTCCATCCCTTAATACGATACCGTTTCAAAAATTTAAATCCGATATCTAAATGAGCTTTTAAAACCCAACGTTCCTGACGATTTAAAAAACCGGATAAAATGGCAATGCCTCCATCATTTAAATGTTCTTTTAAATCAGGAGCCATATCCATTAACGGACGCGCTAAAATATTGCATAACACCAAATCATATTTATCTTTAACTTGCTCATATCCGTTACTATGCCATACCGTCATTAAATCACTTAACCCATTAATAGAAGCATTTTCAGTTGCCACACGAACAGATTCCAAATCAATATCAACAGCATCAACTTTTTTATTAAACGTTTTGGCATAAGCCATGGATAAAATTCCCGACCCGCACCCGACATCAATCACTTTTTTAGGTTCAAAATCCAATTCATTCAAGGCTTCTAAACACCCGTGTGTTGTTTGATGTTCTCCGGTGCCAAAAGCTGTTGCCGCATCAATTTGAAGGGCAATTTTATCAGCCGGCACTTCATCAATATGAGAGCCATAAATAAAATATTTTCCAATCGTAATCGGTTTAAAACTTTGATAACATTCCAGTAACCAATTTTTATTTTCCATCGGATTGATTTGAATAACAGGCGCTTCTATTTTAAGCATATTTGAAACAGTTTGAATAGCTTGCAACACCTCTTTTTCATCTGGTTTTCCTTCAAAAATAGCCTGCAACTCCCAAAGACCTTTATTCGGACCTTTTTCAATCATAACGGTTAAAACAGCCGCAGCTGTTTCTGCCAACGCTTCTTCAAAAAAAGGGACATCTTTCGGGTTCAACAAAATTTTAAAATCATAATTTAATGTTTCAGTCATTATTTTCCTTTCTTATAATGAAAAAAATGATAGCTAAAAATTCAAAAAAAATCAAGGAATAATAATAATAATAAT
>JAFXIF010000028.1 GCA_017533325.1 Alphaproteobacteria bacterium | reverse complement strand
TCTCCCGATGTTTCAATTGAAATGCTTTTTGACGGGGTAAAATAATTTCTTGTGTCAATTTTTAAGGGCAGGTCCTGGCTTTCCAAAAAATCATTTTTGATATCCGGATCAATGGGGTGTGCAAATGTTACCTCGATACTACTGCCATATTTTTTGAAAGTGACTTCCTCAGGGGAGTGCGCTTTGCCCGTTAAAAGGCGAGCCAATCTTGTGAAATTGGGTGAAGGGTCGGCTTCTTTTAATTTTTTGACAAAGTTGTTTTGCACTTGGGTTCCGAAAAACCAGGCTTCTCTTTCAATTGGTTGCCCTAAATAGCTTTGCCTGATGTCTTGTTTTTGCCAGTTGGACATGTTAGATCCGGTTGAAACATAATAAAGACGGCTCAGCCCCGTAAAATTGTCTGTGTTTGCTGTTTGTCTTGTATGCAATGCTTCATGAAAAAAAGTATCCAATAACTCGTGAATGTTTGAGGCTTTTTCAACTTCTTTTTTGTTTACATAGATGGCATCGTTGGTGAAATTATATTTTGTTTGTTTCGTGGCATATCCGGCAAGTGTATCGTTCAGTTCTTCAATATGCAATTCCACATTCGGGGTGCCGGTTTGAAAGGGGCTTACGCCTGAATCACGCATCATATAGACGGCCAGGTTTTGTAACAGATTTTTTTTATCTTCAAAATCCAAGGAGGTGAAATTCAATATTTGATTTCGAAGCTCACTATTCAGCGCAATGCTTTGAACGGTTTCATCAATGATGTGTAAGAGCTCTTTTTTTCTTTCTTCCGGCAATTGATAGTCCACATAAAGAGCTTTAAAAAGAGAGGAATTGGAGCGGACAATGGCTTGCCGATTGATGATTTTTTCTTTTTCGGTTTTTGAATTTTTTTGAACATATTCCTCAATGAGTTTTAAATAATTGAACTTTTCTTCGGTTGAGGAAAAATGGGTCGGCGTGTCTTTAAACTCGATTATTTTATCAATCATGTCCCGTCTCCTTTTTTTGTTATACTTTCATTATATCACAAAATGAAAAAAAAGGACATTTTTTTTGTTTTTTTAACTGAAGAGGATTTTTTTTGCTGTCTGATTGTTCGGCAGGATCATAAAAGGAGGGGGATTTAAGTGTTTGAGCAAAATTAAAAAAGGAATGGCGGAGAGGGGTCGGTGGGTAGAGTGAGCCTAAGCAAGTCATCATACATATTGCGCACCCAACCACTACCGTGCTCTACGCTACCCCACCACACGAATACAACCACACCCAACCAGCACACCCCGTGGCACGCTCCACACCCACATGACAGACTTCTCTCTCCCTTCGCGTTTAAATTCATTTTTGAGGCAAATTTTAAGGTTTTTTGGGATTTTTAGGGTAAAAATCGCCTTAATTTTGGGTTTAAACCCGAAAGTAGAGAGAAATTATAGAGGGCAGGTCGGGAGTTGGGGAGTGTTTGGAAGGGAGTTGGCACTTGGGATAGTTAGGGGAATTGGAAAATTAGGGATAGGGGAATTTATTTATAAGTTAGGCTCAGTTTTAGACTTTGCACGTTATCCCTTTCACACCTACCACCCCTCCATACTTCACACCCAACCACCACACGAGCAGACTTCTCCACCCACGCGCGAGCTCTCTCTCCCATCGCGTTTAATTTCATTTTTGGGGCAATTTTTAAGGTTTTTTCGGTGTTTTTAGGGGTAAAAAGGCCGAAAAACCTTAAATTTTAATAGGGTCTATAATAAGAGCCGTATGCGGGTTGGGGGTATCCGTAAGGTTGGGTGTATCCGGT
>JAFXIF010000027.1 GCA_017533325.1 Alphaproteobacteria bacterium | reverse complement strand
GTTGTTGTTGTTGTTGTTCCTGCTGATTGGTGTTATTTTTATCTGAAGAGTCTTCTTGTTGTGACTGAGGTGAATTTTTGTCCTCATTATTTGAATTTTGGTTTTCTTCTTGATTTTGATTGTTTTCAGAAGATTGATTTTCTTTATTTTGATTCATCAAATTTTCAAGATAGGCTTTATTAAAAGCGGCCTCATTATGATTCGGATTTTTTTTAAGAGCCTCATTATAAAGTTGAATGGCTTCTTGAATATTTCCTAACTGAGCTTTGGCATTTCCTTGATTATAAAGCCCGTTTGCTGAAGTGTCTTTTTGAAATCTTGCCAAGGCGTCTAAATATTTTTTTTCTTTATATTCTTGAATCCCTTTTTGAGTGGTTTGATATATTTTTTGGTCTTCACGTTGCCAAAAATCAGCATGGGAGGGTGTGGCGAAAATCATGATTGTTAAAATAAGAAGAACGCCTCTTCTGAACAAAAGAGCCAAAAACGGCATGAGAAAAATTAAAATATAAATTCCTAAATCCTGATATTCATCGACTTTAAAAAACGACTCCGGAACAAAAGAATTTTTTGAAGGAAGAGTAAAAGTTTTTGTTTGCAAAATCATATTTTTGATATCAGAATCATTGGGCGTTTGAACGGTGTATTTTCCTAATTTTGATAATTTTTCTTTGTCAGGAGCAATTAATAAAATATTGTTATTCTCATCTCGTTTAAAGGCGCCGTTTTTATCTAAAACAGGCGTTGGTGTTGATTCATTTCCAAGGCCTATAATCCCGATTTGATAGGGAAGCAATTTGATGTTTTTAAATGATTTGTTCTTATCTAAAATGCCACCTGTGAAAAGTAAAATACGCCCTGTTTTTAATTCGGTATTTGAAAAGAGTTCATTTGCTTTTTCAAAAGCAGCAGAAAAATTTTGCCCCGATAAAGGTAAAACACTTGGATTTAACACGGCGATAAGTTCTTTTAAAACTTCCTTATCGTCCGAAAGCGGTAAAGCCGTATATCCTTTTTCATCAAATAAAACAAGGCCGATTTTTTCATCCGGTAACAAATTTACGGCTTGTGACAGTTTGATTTTTAATTGGGTTAATGTGTTTTGATTTAAGCTGTTTAAATCCGCAATTAAAACTGTTCCTTCAAAAGGTTTTGAACCTTGAGTCGGTATTTTTTGAAAAGCAGGGCCTGTTAAAGCAAGGGTTAAAAGAACCCAAAGGAGAGAAATTTTGAAAAAAGATCGGTTCTTTGATTTTTTTTCACTTCCTTTTGTCAGCAAAAAAGGAATAAAATCTTTTTTGATATATTTTTGCCATGAAGAATATTTTTCATTTTTTAATGACAAATAATAAAGAGGGATGAGTGCTAATAATAAAAGGAAAAACCAAGGTCTTAAAAAAATCATTCAGGCCTCCGTTTTAAAAGAACCGGAAAAAGAAAAATAAGTCCGAGTGCTAAAGGAATAAAAAAGAGCTCCTTTTTAGGTTTAACACTTTTTTGAGCTGATTCATCTTTTTCAAGTTTATCAATTTGTTGATAAATTTTTTCAAGTGTATCCGTATTTTGGGCTAAAAAATATTCGCCACCCGTTTCCTTTGCAATAAAGGAAAGGGTTTGTTCATCAAGTGAGCTGGGGATAGCCATTTTCATGCCGAAAACTTGTTGATAATTTTCGGGGTTCCCGATGCCGATTGTATAAACTTTTACTTGATTGTCTTTGGCAAGTTTAATGGCTTCATTTAATCCGACAAGGCCTTGAGAGGCTTCACCGTCTGAAAGTAAAATCACAATTCGGCTTTTGGCAGGAACCTTTATGGCATTTTGAACAGCAAGAGCCAGCCCATCTCCCATGGCAGTTTGATTGCCGGCAATACCATGATTAATCTCTTTTAAGAGTGATTTTAATGTTTTTTTATCATAAGAAAGAGGCGCATAAGTATAGGCTTCGTCTGCAAATAAAACAAGCGCGATATTGTCTTCAACTCTTTTGCTTAAAAAGTTATCCACAACTTCTTTAACGGCAGTTAATCTGTCAACAGCAGTGTTATTAACAATGAAGTCTTGTTCTTGCATTGAACCGGAAACATCAAGGGCAAGAATGATATTTCTTGTTTCAATAGGTAACGTTTTATGATTTAAAAACCAAACGGGACGCGCTGCTGCAATCACAAAAAAAATCCAAGCAAGCGATAAAAAGATAAGGTTAAATTTTTCTTTTTTTAAGGCTATGGAAGAAGTTTTTTTTAATTTAACTACTTGATTGAAAAAGGGAATTTTAAGGGCTTGAGTTTTCAAGTCTTTTTGTTTTTTAGGTATTAAAAAATAAACCGCAAACGGCAAAAGTAAAAATAAAAAAGATAACGGCCAAATAAATATGTTCATAGCTTTTAATATATGAAGATTATCTTACAAAATCAATATAATTTATTTGGTTTTATGAGAAAAATCAATATTGAACAGAAACAAAATAAAGCCCTTCAGCGGGAGCGGTTGGTCCGCCCAGTTTTCTGTCTTTCCCTTTAAATGCTGTTTCAAAATCTTTGACACTCCATTTTTTTTGACCGACAAGAACTAATGACCCGATGATGTTTCGAACTTGATGATGCAAAAAAGATTTTGCGCTGATATGCATTTTAATAATATCGTTTTGTTTTTCAAAATGAATGGAGTTGATTGTTTTGATAGGCGATTTTGCTTGACATTCGGATGCTCTGAATGTTGAAAAATCATGTTTCCCAATCAATAAATCAGCTGCTTTTTGCATTTGTTCTATATCAAGCGGGGTGCGAACCCACCAAGCTTTATTTTTTAAAAGAGCCGGCGGAAATGGTGTGTTTAATATTTGATATGTGTAAGAGCGTTCTATAGCGCTGAAACGCGCATGAAAATCATCTGAAACTTGAGTGACTTCATGAATTGAAATCAGATGAGGACGAATAAGAGCATTTAAAGATTCCCTGATTTTAAACAGGTTGAGATTTTGTTTTGTTTCAAAATGTGCAACTTGACCTAGCGCATGAACGCCTGTATCCGTCCTTCCGGAACCAAAAAGAGTCACCTCTTCGCGTAAAGCTGTTTTTAATGCCTGTTCGATCACTTCTTGGACGGCAAGGCCGGATTTTTGGCGTTGCCATCCAACAAAATTTGTGCCGTCATATTCAATCAATAATTTATACCGCAATGTTTTTTCCTTTTTTAAGTTCAAAACCTTTTAAAAAATCTTCGGCAGCCATTTTCTTTTTCCCTTCGCGTTGTAATTCGGTTAATCTTAAAGCCGTTCCACCACGACAAGCAATTAACAGATTTGAATCTAAGACTTCACCGGCCGGTGCTTTGGAAGATGTTGTTTCAACTCTTGCATTAAAAACCTTAATTCTTTCACCTTTATAGATAAAGTGTGCTGCCGGATAAGGGTTAAACGCCATGATTTTATTTTTTATTTTTTCGGCATCCATAAACCAATCAATATAGGCTTCTGATTTTTGGATTTTTTCGGCATAGGTAATGCCTTCAAGCGGTTGTTTTTGAGGAGTTGGATTTTCTTCTAAAGCCCGAATAATCAATTCGGCCCCTTTTTGTGAAAGAGCATCATGCAATTGTGAAGCTGTTGTATCGTTTGTGATTTCAACAACGCCTTTTAAAAGCATATCTCCGGTGTCAAGTCCTTCATCCATTTGCATAATGGTGATTCCTGTTTCTTTGTCTCCCGCTTCAATTGCGCGCTGAATAGGTGCAGCTCCACGCCAACGAGGTAATAAAGAAGCATGAATGTTAATGCATCCTTTTTTTGGGGCCTCTAAAACTTTTTTTGGCAAAATAAGGCCATAGGCACATACAACGGCAACATCAGCGTTTAAAGCTTTAAATTCATCTGCTGCCGTTCCTTTCCTCAAAGAAATAGGAGTATAAACGGGGATGCCGAAACTTTCAGCTTTTTGCTGAACAGGAGAGGGAATAAGTTTGTTCCCTCTGCCGGCAGGTCTGGCCGGTTGAGTATAAACTGCAATGACTTCATGGTGTTTTACAAGCGATTCCAATACTGGCACGGAGAACTCTGGGGTTCCCATAAAAACAACTTTCATAAATGTCCTTTCAAAAATTATTCTTCTGATAATTGAGATTCGAGAGCTTGTTTTTTACGCCTTTTTTCTAAATGTTTCAAGAGCATTTTTCTTTTTAAAGCAGATAAATGATCAATAAATAAAATGCCCTCTAAATGATCAAGCTCATGTTGGATGGCAATGGCTAAAAGACCAGTTGCCGTTCTTTCTTGTTTATGGCCGTTTTCATCTAGATACTCAACTGTCACTGATTCATGACGGATGACATCGGCATATTCCCTTGGAATTGATAAGCATCCTTCGTTATGGCAAACCATTTCTTCGGATTTAAAAGTAATTTTCGGATTAACCATTTTGATTGGATCCGGCTCTTCATCTTTTGCTGCGCAATCGATCACAACAACGCGCTTTAAAACCCCCACTTGATTGCCGGCCAATCCGACACCGTTTGTTTTATACATAGTTTCCAGCATATCACTTAACAGTGTTTGAATTTCAGGGGTAACTTCTTTAACTTCTTTTGCTTTTTGATATAAAATAGGGTTTGGTATCTCGATTACGTTTAATTTTGTCATTTTCACTTCCTTTTTGTTTTTTTTTATTATACACTGAAATAAATAATTTTGCAAAGGAGTTTTTTTATGATTCGTCTATTCGTTGGTTTGGATTTGCCGGAAGATATTAAAGAAGAATTATACGCTTTAAGAGGTGGATTGCCAGGCGCAGAGTGGCATACAAAGGATAAATTAACTCTTAATTTAAGGTTTGTCGGTAATGTTGAAGAACCGGTTGCTGAAGAGGTGTTAAAAGAGCTTAGATATATCAGATTTCCGGCTTTTTATATGGCGTTTAAAGAAATTCATTATTTTGCAACAAAGAATATACCTCATCATATCTGGACAGGTGTATCTGAACCGAAAATTATCGGAGAGTTGCAACAAAAAATAGATTTGGCTGTGAAGCGTGCCGGTGCAGGTGATGCTGATAGATTTAAATTTGTTCCGCATGTCAGTTTGGCAAGATTGCGTGGTTCAACTATTGATGAGGTGTTTAAATATATAGCTTTAAATAATCTTTTTCATTCCAAAGAATTTTTGGTGGATTCCTTTTCGCTGTTTGCAAGCAGAGCCAGAGAAAACGGTGAGGGAAAATATTATACGGTTGAAGAAAATTATCCTCTCGCATTAATTTAAATTTTTAATCTTCAACGGTTTCCAAAGTAAGAGTGTAAGGAGCGCTGGACCCCTTGCATCCGGTATCAAGATTTTTGATGCTTTTGACAGCCAGACAATGCTCTTTTGTTTTGAATCTTAGCTGAGTATGAATTGTGTAGGAGGTTGAATTTTCTGGCTGTGAAATTTCGCGAAAATATATGCCTTTGTTAAAAATGCAGTCCGGAAAATTTCCGATTCTTGCTTCTTCAAACGTTGGAATACCCGGTGTGTTGGGTGTGCAGTTTTGAATGGATTGCAAAGATGTGTTGTGGGCTTCATATATGTTGCGACACCGTTCATATATAAGAAATGCAAATTTGTTGTTTGTGTCAATCACTTGTGAGGCAACATAACGATAGACGGCCAATTTATAGGCGACTGTGCCGGCAATAGATAGAATTCCGATAATGGCCAAAACTGCAAATATTTCAACAAGTGATCGACCTGATTCGTTATGCATTTTATATCTCCCTGCTAAATTTATTTATTTTATAATATACATTTCAGAAAAAAACAATCATTTTTAATAAATAAAATATTTGTTGCAAATTTTGAAAAAAAATATTATTATTTTAATCGGAAGACGGATGGACGTTTTAAATAAAAACAGCGGGTCAGGTTCGGAAGAAAGCAGCCCATTTTTATTTGGCGGGTTGTCCGTCTTCTTTTTTTGTTTTATCCTTTTTAAAACTTGCGCTTTTTGAAAAGATTTTGTATAATAATGCAAAATGAATTAAGTTTTTAAAGGATGAAAAATGAATTTAAATCAAATTATCAATCAAAAAGTTCAAACCGCATTTGAAAAGGCCGGATATCCTGATGCGCAATTATTGGTTCGATTGTCTGACAGACCGGATATCAGTGATTATCAATCAAATGGAGCTTTACCGCTTGCCAAACAATTAAAAACAAATCCAAGAGTGGTTGCTGAGGCAATTGTTTCTCATTTAAAAGAGGATGCTTTTTTTGAAAAGGTCACCGTTGATGGTCCAGGCTTTATTAATATGACAATTTCAAATCAAGCTTTAAGTGAAATTGCTTATGATATTTTGTCTCAGGAAAAATCAGGATATGAACGATTGACTCCTCCTAAAAAGGTTGTTTTGGATTATGGTGGCCCGAATGTTGCAAAAGCTCTGCATGTCGGTCATTTGCGTCCGGCAATTATTGGGGAAGCTTTAAAACGTTTGCATGCTTTTGCCGGAGATGAAGTGATTGGCGATGTTCATTTAGGAGATTGGGGTTTGCCAATGGGGCTTTTAATGGCCGAACTTTTTGAGCGTTCCCCCGAATTAGTTTATTTTGATCCGTCTTATCAAGGTGAATATCCTTCTGAAACGCCGTTTACCGGAAAAGATTTGGAAGTCATGTATCCGATTGCTTCCAAAAAATCAAAAGAAAATCCACAATATTTATTAAAAGCAAAAGATTTTACACGTCGCCTTCAAAATAAAGAAAAAGGTTTGTTGGAGCTTTTAAACGGTTTTGTTCGTTTGTCTGTTTCCGATATTAAAAAAATGTATGATGAATTATTGGTTTCATTTGAATTGTGGCGCGGGGAAAAAGATGTTCATGATCGTCTTTTAAAGATGATTGACCGCTTGAGAAAAGACGGAACAATGTATAAAGACAATGGGGCTGAAATTATTGATGCCGGTGTTTCAAAAAGCGGGAATGAGTTGCCTCCGATGATTATGATTAATTCGGAAGGAGCCGTTATGTATGCGGCAACGGATTTAGCAACCATTGAAGAAAGAGTTGAAGAATTTGATGCCGATGAAATTTTATATGTTGTTGATGCGCGTCAATCTCTTCACTTCGAACAAGTTTTTAATGTGGCTGAAAAAATCGGGTTACTTAAAAAAACAACGGTTAAGCATTTAGGTTTCGGCACGATCAACGGTAAAGATAATAAACCGTTTAAAACGCGTGATGGTGGCGTGATGACGCTCAGAATGTTAATTGATACGGCAACAAATGCGGCTTTAGATAAAATGAATGCCGGTGAAATGGGTCGTGATTTAACACCAACGGAAAAAGAAGAAATTTCACGCATTGTGGGTGTTTCTGCGCTTAAATTTGCCGATTTAATGAATGAAAGAATGAAAAACTATATCTTTGATGAAGATAAGTTAACAAGTACGGAAGGAAAAACAGGCCCTTATTTATTATATGCCATGGTTCGAATGAAATCATTGCTTGAAAAATCTGGTGAAAGTTTGATTTTGAAAAAAGAGGATGTTCCGGTTATTACGGATTCGGCTGAAAGAAAACTTTTACTTAGGTTATATGCAATGCCTGATAGCGTTCAAACAGCTTATGATAATAATGCGCCTCATGTGATTTGTGATTATTTATTTAAATTGGCGCAAGATTTTAATCTTTTTTATCATGATTGTCCGATTAAGGATGCTTCTGAAAGTGAGAAAAAAGCCCGTTTGGCACTTACGAAATATACATTATCCGTGGCGCTTAAAATGGCTGATGTGTTGGGATTAAAAGTGCCTGATAAAATGTGATAAAGCTAAAAGGGGGAAAAATGAGAAACATTTTGTTCTGTTTGCTTTTTGTTAGTGTTTTAGTTCTTGGTGGTTGTGGGCGTGTTTCTAAACCAACGCCACCAGTTGATTCGTTCTATCCGCATTCTTATATTGTATCTGAAAATTAAAAAAGGGGGATTTGATGAAAAAACAAAATGAATCTGGCCGTTCAATGATTGAAATGTTGGCGGTATTGGTTATTTTTATTATGTTATCATTATTAGGTATTGTCGGATTTGATTATATGAAAGAGCGCCAACAAGCCAATGAGATAATGAAAGTAGCTCTTAATATTTATAATGTTGCCAGAACAAAGGGGCATAACACCACAACTCAATATGAAAGAATGGAAGTCCCAAAAGGGGTTTACAGAATGGATGTTCAAATTGTGGATAAAGTTGTTTTAATTTACCATAATCCAAATGAGATTACAGACGGAGTGATTGAAACAATTGAAAATTTATATAATTATCCCGTTACAAGAGAAACGAATACAGACTATCAAGTAAATGGTCAAAGCTATACATATAATATTTTAAAAGTTCAGCTTGTTTTTTAATCTGTTAGAGGTAAGTAAAATGCCAAAAGTTTTTGTTTCAGGCTGTTTTGATGTGTTACATAGCGGCCATATTCGTTTTTTTGAAGAGGCTGCTCAATTGGGTGATTTATATGTTTCAATTGGGTCTGATAAAACCATTCGAGATTTAAAAAATAGAGAAACACTATATAATGAAAAAGAACGCCTTTATATGGTTTCTTCATTAAAATTTGTGCATCATGCATTTGTGGCTCAAGGTTCTGGAAAGCTTGATTTTGAGAAAGAACTTAAAGACATAAAACCTGACATTTTTTTTGTAAATACAGATGGGGACAGTCTTGAAAAAAGAACGTTCGTTGAAAATTTGGGAATAAAATATGTTGTGAGTAACAGAATCCCCAAAGAATTGTTGCCTGTTCGTTCAACAACTGCCATCCGTGAAAGTTTAAAAAAACACTCTGGTTAGCAACCAGAGTGTTTTTTTGTGTGTTATTTATATTTCAACACTTCATCATTGATATATTTTATTTCAATACCAACTGCTTTAAACATTTCTTCAGATTCGGCTCCTTTATGATATTTATATTCGGCAACGATACGTTTAATACCGCAAGAAATTAAAAGCATAGCGCAGGTCCGACAAGGTGCAAGTTTGCAATAAAGAGTTGCTCCTTCAATGGAAACGCCTCTTCTGGCGGCTTGGCAAATGGCATTTTGTTCGGCATGAATGGTGCGAACACAATGCTCGGAAATAGATCCATCTTCATTAACAACTTTTTTCATCAGATGGCCGACTTCGTCGCAATGAGGTAACCCTGAAGGAGAACCAACATAACCGGATGAAATAATATGATTGTCTTTAACCAGTAAACAGGCGGTTTTTCCACGATTGCATGTTGCTCTTTTGGATAAAGCATGCATCACATCCATAAAATATTCGTCCCAACTCGGGCGTGGATTTTCCTCAATAGTAACTTGTGTTTTTTCTTCGGTCATTCTTCCTCCTTTTCATAAATAAAGTAAGCTTTAAATTCCTTTTTAATTTTTTGAATTCTTTTTTCAATTGAAGGGTGAGTATCAATCAATTTTAAAAATACTAAATGATCTCTTGGGTCTTGAAAACAAGAAATAAACATGGCTCCATTTTCAAATGCAGATACTCTTGGATTATCTTGAACCAGATAAAGTGTGTTGATATATTTTTGAGGTGTTTTAAGTAAAAGAATGGCTTTTTTATCTTTTTTTAGAGTTAAATCTTTAATGCATAAGAAAGTGATAATGGGTGCGATTAAACGATCATATAAAGCAAAAATGCTTAAAATAGAGATTAATGGCAATAAAACAAAACGAATAGGATAAAGCAGGGGGTGAAATCTTTCTAAATGAAATGGCAGTTCTCGTGTTTTAAAAAATCTTAACATAATTATTTCAAACCAATGCGAAAAACAAGAAGTAAGAGCGATAACAAACGTATTAAAAGCATTTGCTCTTGTTTGAATGGATGCAAGATGGAATGTTGCCATATTTATAATATGATTAACATTATTTGAATTGATTATATAGCTAGAAAAAATTAAAGCAGATTCGTTTTTTGAATTTGAAATTAAAAGAGAATTAACTCCCATGTCTGAAACTTGATAGAGTTTTGGCATGGGAATATTAAGCATTGAAGATAAAAGAGAAATTTTTTTGTAAATTTCATCATGACTTGAAGCCTCTAATAATGAAGCTTTTGTTTTATGAATTGCGATTTCATTTTGATTTTTTAAAACATATAAAGACCACCAACAACCCCATATAAGTATCGGAATAAGTAAAATGATGAAGGTTTTATAATGAATTAATTGAATGTTTGTCCAGGCATAACGATGGATATTAGTAAATAAAACAGTTACCCAAGAAACTCCATATAAAAATATGGCTAAGCAACATAAAAATAAAACAATTGCATAAAAGATTTTGAACCGAAAAAGATTTAACATAGATTAAAAACCTGTGCCAGCCATTTGTTGAAGTCTTTTAATGCGGTCTTCAACAGGAGGGTGAGTTGAAAAAAGAGAAACAGCTTCTTCTGTAAGAGGGGTATGAATGCAAGCAATAGCCATTTTTTTTGAACTGTCTAGTGCTTCAACGCGCGCATCTTTTTTAATTTTAGTTAAGGCAGCGGCCAATGCTTGTGGATGTCTTGTGATATAAGCGGCAGTTGCATCTGCGGCATATTCTCTTGTTCTTGAAACAGCCATTTGAAGAAGTGGGGCAATTAATAAATTGAAAATAAAAAAGGTTATTCCCGTTGCAAATAAAACAAGAGGAAGTGGTGATTTATTTTCTCCACTAGTAGTAGCAGTTCCAGCGCGGAATAATATTTCTGCTAAAAAACCAAAAATGCTAACACCGGAAATAAGCATCATATTTAAACGAATATCTCGGTTTCCAATATGAGCCATTTCATGGGCAATAACGCCTTGTAATTCAAGAGGTTCTAATTTTTTAATAATGCCTGTTGTAAGAGCAACAGAAGCAGATTTTGGATCTCGACCAGTTGCAAAAGCATTTAAAGAGTCATCTTCAATAATAAATATTTTAGGGCGAGGAAGGCCAGCAGCTAAAGCAGTGTTTTCAACAAGATTATAAATATTGATATTTTCATCATTTTTCTTAAGCTCGGTTGCGCCTGCAAAGCCTAACATCATTTTATCGCCGATAAGCCAAGAAATGCCCATCCAAGTTAATCCCGTTACAATCACAATCCACGCAAAATGTTTCAGATAATAAAGCGTTGTATCTAATACGAATGCCTCTTCTAAAGGCGTTTGTGCATTTATATAGAGTAAAGCATATAAAACAACAAAAAATGTTGCCAATAAAGAAACAGGGAACATGGCAACCAAAAATAAGGTTTTCCTGTTATTTGCGTGAATGTGATCGTAAACGTTTTTTCTCATTTAACTTTCCTTAAAATTGAACTTTTGGAGCTTGGCGAACAGCATCTTTTTCGCCTTCTTCTAACTCGAAGAATCTTTCTGGTTCAAATTTAAACCATTTTGCAATCACATTTTTTGGGAAAACGGCAATAGCAGTATTATATCCCATAACTGTTGTGTTATAAAATTGACGTGTTGCTTGAATTTTATCTTCTGTATCTTTTAAATCTTGTTGCATTTGCATAAAGTTTTGATTGGCTTTTAAATCCGGATAATTTTCGGATAAGGCAAATAAAGATTTAAGTGTTCCGGTAAGCATATTTTCATATTGTTCTTTTTGAACGGATGAATCTTTAACACTCATAGCCATATTTCGGGCATTGATAACGTTTTCAAGAGTTTTAGATTCATGTTTGGCATAAGATTTAACCGTTTCGATTAAATTCGGAATTAAATCATATCGGCGTTTTAGTTGAGTTTCAATAGTGCTCCATGCTTCCTTTGTTTGCATTTTGCCGGTAACCAAAGAATTATAAATTGAAATAGTGTATAAACCTAAAACAACTAAAACAATAACAAGTCCGAGTAAAACAGTCATTTTTTTTCTCCTTTTTTAAAATTTTATAATATATATATTGATAACACGAAAAAAGAAAAATAAAAAGCCCCTTTTTTGCTTTTTTTAAACTTGACAAAATATAAGCACATGGTAAACTATAATACATTAATTTTGCCCTTTTGTGGCGTTTTTTTAAATTATTTTGAAAGGATAAGTCTATGCATCCATGGCACGAAGTTGAACATTACCCCGATTTTCCGGATATTATTCCGGCTATTATTGAGGTGCCGAAAGGATCACAAATTAAATACGAGTTGGATAAAAAAAGCGGTTTATTGAAGGTTGACAGAATTTTATATAGCGCTGTTCATTATCCGGCTAACTATGGGTTTATTCCAAAAACTTATGGGGATGATAATGACCCGTTGGATATTTTGGTTTTAAGCCAATTTCCGGTAACTCCGTTATGCATTATGAGAGCTCGTCCGATTGGTGTGATGAAAATGATTGACGGTGGCGAAGCGGATGATAAAATTATTGCAATTAATGTGGATGATCAAGAATATAATTGTTATGCACATATTGACCAGTTGCCGCCGCATTTATTAAAAGTTTTGCAACGCTTTTTTGAAGACTATAAAATTTTAGAACAAAAAGAAGTTAAAATTGAAAATTTGCAGGGTCCGGCTGAAGCTCGCCGTTTAATCCGCGAAGCCAAAGATAACTATCATTTGTGCAAAAAAGGATTAACGGGGTATGTCGAAAAATAATAAAACTGAACCCAAAAAAATTTCTTCTGTCTCAGAAATTGAAAATGTAGAAACTTATTTTTTAGATATGTTCGGTCTTCTTTGGGATGGAAACAAATTTTATGACGGAACGCTTGATTTTTTAAAATCACTTAAAGAGAGTGGAAAAAAAATAATTCTTCTTTCAAATGCAACCGTTTTGAGAGAGCCTTTTATTCAAAGTCAGGCTAAAAAGGGATTAATTGCCGGTTGCCATTATGATGATGTTATAACGTCAGGAGAAGCTTTTTGCCATGTTTTAAATCAAGGTTTTTTTGAAAAAATAACCGGCAAAAAGGAATATAAATATTTTGTTCTTGGGACGGAAAATAAATTGATGTTTGAAAAGGTTTCAGAACATCAAACAGATATAATTAATCAGGCAGACTGTGTTTATTTAAGCGGGTTTGGTGCCGTTGTTCCTGAAGAAGGAGAGCGTATTTTTAAAGAATATGCCGCTCTTTTAAATCCGATTATCCAAAAAAAGATACCAATTGTTTGTGCCAATCCTGATTTAACTTTTATGAGCCATGGAAAACAAGTCTTGGTTCAAGGGTCGTTAGGCCGGTATGCGGAAGAAATGGGGGCGGATATTCATTGGTTCGGTAAACCGTATAAATATATTTTTGACTATGCTTTAGAAAAAACAAAAGCTCAAAAAGAAACAAGCATTATGGTTGGTGATACTGTGGAAACGGATGTTTTGGGTGGTTCTCATGCTGGACTCAAAACATTGTTGGTCACAAAAACCGGTATTACAGGTGACATTTTATCTCAAGGTGGAAGTTTGGATATGTTATATCAAAAAAACAATGTTCAACCCACCTATATAACAGATCAATTTTCTTGTCTTTCCCTTAATTTTAAAATCAGGAGGAATCATGTTCGAGCTTCATCCCTCGCTTCAAAAAAAATCTTATGTTTGTGATTTAGGTTTTTCAACCGTTTTAATTGAAGATAATGTTCTTTGTCCGTGGATTTTTTTGGTGCCTAGAAAACCAAATGTCCGCAATATGTTGGATTTAACGACAGAAGAACGTTTAACTTTAATGAAAGAGATTGAATTGGCTGAAAAAGTGATGACCAAGCTGTTTCACCCGACTCAAACAAATGTGGCGATGATTGGTAATTTAACGCCTCAGTTGCATGTGCATGTTATTTGTCGTTATGAAACGGATCCATATTGGCCGGGAACTGTTTGGAATCAGCCCGGTAAGCCATATATGGGAACAGCGAAAGAGGATGTGATTAATCGTATTAAGAAGGAGTTTGAAGCATGTCAAGAGTAGCCGTATTAATCCCGACGCGTTTAAAGTCAACAAGATTACCAAATAAACCCTTGGCAATCATTAATGGAAAAACTTTGATTCAACATGTATATGAACATGCGGTTAAAGTTCATCCTGAAGAAGATGTTTATATTGCTGCCGGCGATCAAGAAATTATAGATGTTGCCCAAACATTCGGAGCTAAAGCGATTTTAACGGACCCGTCTTTACCAAGTGGCACGGATCGCATTGCAGCAGCATTAAAAGAAATTGATCCGGACGGAACAAAATATGATATTGCCATTTCGTTTCAAGGAGATGGTATTAATGTCGATCCGGCATTAAACTTGAAATTGGTTGATGTTATGGAAAAAACAGGTGCAGATATTGTGACTGTCGGAATGAAAATAACGGATGAAAAAGATATTTTAGATCCTTCGCATGTTAAAATTGCAATGGGATTAAGAGAAGGTGAAAATTTTGGTAGAGCCCTTTATTTTTCGCGTTCACCTGTTCCGTTTAACAGAGATAATGTTGAGGATTATAATTTTGCTTATTGGCATATCGGAATTTATGTATATAGAGCAAAAGCATTGCAAGAAATTATTTCTTATCCGGTCGGGGTTCTTGAAAATATTGAAAAATTGGAACAATTGCGCGCTCTTGAAAATGGTATGAGTATTTATGCTTTGTTGGTTGATAGCGTAAAGTTAATTGAAGAGGCTCCCGCGGATATTAATACTCCTGAGGAGCTGGCAGAAGCACAAAACTTTTTGTTTTAATAAAAAAGAGAGGTTATCCTCTCTTTTTTTTATTTCAGTTTGATTAATTGTCTTTTTGATTAAAAAGAGAAAACAGATCGCTTGGTAAGGGTTGTTGTTCAGCCTTTTGCCGATTGATAATGAAATTATATCTATTATTTTGAATTTTAGCATATTTTTTTAAAAAAGAACGCTCATAAGAGCGAATTTCTTCTGAATCAGAAATACGCGTTAAAGTGGAAAGCAATGGTCTTTTTTCATTAGCTGTCATTGTTATTCCCTATATGATTTTAAGCGTTACTTTTCTTAAACATAGCAAAAAAAGAATAATGTGTCAAATGTTTTGCTCTAATTTTGATTTTATCCTTTATTTTTTAAAGAAAATATGATATAAAAGGCGTTATAAATAAAGATAATAAAAATCTTTTTTATGAAAGAAAAAATAAATTAAATAAAGGGTGTTTTATGGAACAAAGAATTTCAAATTTGCGCGAAGAAATCAATGCATCTTTGGCTGCGGCGGATACGTTGGTTACCTTAGATGAAGTAAGAGTTAAAACATTGGGAAAAAGCGGCTCTGTAACAGGTTTAATGAAAGAGTTAGGGGCTTTACCTGTTGAAGAAAAAAAACAAATGGGTCAGCTTTTGAATGTTTTTAAAACAGAAATTGCCGGCTTAATTGAAGAAAAGAAAGCTTTATTGGAAGAAAAAGAATTAAATGATCGCTTGAATTCGGAGCGAATTGATGTAACTTTACCGGTGCGTCCGGAAACTTCAATGGGAAGAATTCATCCGGTTTCCCAAGTGATGGAAGAAATGCTTTCTATTTTTGCGCAAATGGGATTTGATTTGGCCGAAGGACCGGATATTGAAGATGATTTTCATAATTTTGAAGCCCTTAATATTCCGCCTTCTCATCCGGCTCGTCAAATGCAAGCAACATTCTTTATGCAAAACACAACGGACAAAGTGTTGCGCACACAAACATCCGGCGTTCAAATTCGAACAATGGAAGGGAAAAAGCCACCGATTAAAATTGTTGCTCCGGGGCGCACGTATCGACGCGATTATGATATGACTCATACACCGATGTTTCATCAAATTGAAGGGCTTGTTATTGATAAAAAAACAAATCTTGCCAATTTGAAAACAACATTGGTTGAATTTATGAAACTCTTTTTTGAAACAGATGATGTGTCTTTGCGTTTCCGTCCGTCATACTTTCCGTTTACGGAACCATCTTATGAAGCAGATGTCGGTTGTTCAAGGGAAAATGGCGAATTTAAAATTAAATCCGGCGCCGGTTGGTGCGAATTGTTAGGATGCGGAATGGTTCATCCGAATGTTCTTAAAAATTGCGGATTAGATCCGGATGAATATCAAGGATATGCCTTTGGATGCGGTATTGACAGATTTGCCATGTTAAAATATGGAATTCCTGATTTAAGAAGTTTCTTTGACGCCGATATGCGTTGGATTAAACATTATGGTTTCTTGCCGCTTGATATTCCGACAAACACAAGCGGATTGAGTTTGAACGGAGGATCAAAACGATGAAAGTTTCATTAAGTGCATTAAAAAAATATTTAAAAACTCAAAGTTCAGTTTCTGAAATTTCAGATACATTAACTTCTATTGGGTTAGAAGTTGAAGAAGTAATTGATAAAGGCGCTGAATTAAAAGGGTTTGTTATCGGGGAAATTAAAGCGGTTGAAAATCATCCGAACGCAGATAAATTACATATATTGCGCGTGTCAAACGGAAAAGAAATCCTGCAAATTGTTTGTGGTGCTCCAAATGTTTATGAAGGAATGAAGTCTGTTTTGGCTGAACCGGGTGTGATGATTCCTTGTTATGGGGAACGTTTGGAAAAGGGCGTTATCCGTGGTGTTGAAAGTTGCGGGATGATGTGTTCCGAAAAAGAATTAAATTTAGGGACGGATCATTCAGGTATTATGGATTTAAAAACTGATTTGCCTGCCGGTACACCGGTAACGGAACTTTTTAATACGGATGTTATTTTTGATGTAAACGTGACGCCGAACCGTGGGGATTGTTTTGGCGTTAAAGGAATTGCAAGAGATTTATCGGCTACCGGTATCGGTGAGTATATTTATGAAGAACCTCAAAAAATTGAAGGCTCTTTTAAATCGCCGATTAATGTTCATATTGAAGATGATAACTGTTTAGAATTTGCCGGTCGCTATATCAAAAATGTTAAAAATGGACCAAGTCCGAAATGGATGCAAGATTTCTTAATTTCAATGGGCCTTCGCCCGATTTCAGCTTTGGTTGATATTACCAATTATTTAAATTTGGCAGAATGCCGTCCGCTTCATGTTTTTGATGCAGATAAATTGAAAGGCGACTTATATGTTCGTTCAGCAAAAACAGGCGAAACATTAAAAGCCTTGGATGAAAAAGAATATCAATTACAAGAAGGCATGCTTGTGATTGCCGATAGCGAAAAGGCGCAAAGTATTGCGGGTGTTATGGGTGGTGAAGAAACCGGTTGTTCAGAAGAAACAGTTAATGTTTTCTTAGAGTCAGCCTATTTTAATCCGATTTCAATTGCTTCAACGGGAAGAATTTTAAATGCCGAATCTGATTCAAGAACGAGATTTGAACGCGGTATTGATGCCGATTCTCAAGTAAGCGGTAATGAACGCGCAACCCAACTTATTTTAGATATTTGCGGTGGTGAGGCTTCTGAACTTATCGTTGTTGGTAAAGGCGTTAACTGGGAACATGAAATTGATTTCGATTTTAATGAAATTAAACGTTTGTGCGGATTTGAAGTTCCTCAAGAAAAAGCTGTTCAAATTTTGGAAAATTTGGGTTTTAAGGTAAATGGAAATAAAATAAAAGTGCCTTCTTGGCGCACAAATGATGTTCGCTTAAAAGCTGACATTGTTGAAGAAGTTGTCAGAATTTACGGTCTTGATGAATTGCCTGAGGCTCCGTTAAGACCGGAACAACTTACAACAAGTATTTTGTTGCCTCATCAAAAAAGAGAAATCGCAATCAGAAGAGCTTTGGCAGCCAGAGGGTTAAATCAAGCAATTACTTGGTCATTTATGGATTCAAAATTGGCAAAATATTTTGGTTCAAAAGGCATTTTAATTGCAAATCCGATTGCCTCTGATTTAGATGAAATGCGCCCAAGTTTGGTGCCCAACTTGCTTTCTGCCGTTAAGAGGAATCAAGATAGAGGCATTAAAGATGTTCAATTATTTGAAGTAGGGCCTGAATTTTATTCAACCGTTCCAAATGAGCAACGTATGGTTGCTTGTGGGGTAAGAGCAGGGGCTTTTAATCCGCGTCATTTCTTAAGCGATAATAGAGTGGTTGATGTTTTTGATGCAAAAGCAGATGCTTTAGATGCTTTAGGGGCTATTGACGCTCCAAAAAATCTGCAAGTGGCAAGAAGAGCTCCGTCATGGTATCATCCGGGGCGTTCGGGTTCATTTGTTTTGGGTAAAAACATTGTTGCTCACTTTGGAGAAATTCATCCGGCTATTTTGAAAGTTTTTGATATTAAAACACCGGTTGTTGCCTTTGAAGTTTATATGGATAATGTTCCTCAACCAAGATCTAAATCAAAATCTCAAAAACTGTTAAAAATGTCTAATTTAATGCCGTTTACAAGAGATTTTGCCTTTGTGATGGATAAAGATGTTGATGCCGCAAAAGTGATTGCCGCAATTTCAGGTGTTGACAAAGAAAAAATCACGAATGTAACAGTTTTTGACGTTTATGAAGGTGATAAATTGCCGGCTGATAAGAAATCATTGGCAATTCAAGTAACGGTTTCACCATTTGAAAAAACAATGACAGATAAAGAAATTGAAATTTTAAGTGTTCAAATTATTAGCGCTGTTCAAAAGATGACCGGTGCTGAGTTAAGAGCTTAAAAATATATTTCAAAAGAAAAACGGGCTTTTTGCCCGTTTTTTTTATGTCTTCCCTCTTGAAAATTTGTTAAAAAAACGTCATTTTTTTATTACAGAATTGTTAAACAAGAAAAAAAATTAAAAAAATATCTTTTTTTTTATTTATTTTTCTTGTATAGTCATTATTGTTAATGATAACTATTATTATTAAGGAGTTCAAATGAAAAAAATTATTTATACATCACTTTTTGCTCTTTCAATCGCAGTTTCTTGTGGTGCTAGTGCCGGCTTTGAACCGAATGCACCGGCATCTCAAGGCGGATTTAAGGGCCCGACTGATGGAATAACAACAGTTGCTGCAGCTTTAAATGCAAAAGATGATACGCTTGTTCAATTAACAGGGCATATTGAAAAAGAAACGGCAAAAGAAAAATATCAATTTAGAGATTCAACCGGAGCCATCATTATTGAAATTGATAATGATGATTGGAATGGTTTAACGGTAACTCCGGCTGATACGGTTACGATTTATGGGGAAGTGGATAAAGAAATTATGCATTCGCCCGAAATTGATGTCGATCGAATCGAAAAGAAATAAGATTAAAAAAACAAACTCTTTAAATTAGAAATCTCCCCCACCCCGAATGTTAATTTTTTAATGTTCGGGGTTTTATTGCCATTGAATTATCAGGAGAATATACCCCTCTTCGCTCTTATTTAGAAGAACAAGAATTAGCCTTTGCATCTGATAACATCTTTAAGATTTTAAAAACTAAATATTTGCCTTATAATAATAAAGATGAAGTTGAAACCAAGATAAATGCTTGTCGGAAAATTGGTAAATTGAACAAGCGTGTGGAAAAAGTTTTTGGTGAATTAATCAATATTGAGTTCCCTCGTGTATCTTAAAAAAAATTAGATGCTTATTTTGCAATATTTAGTGAGATTGCTTATGTGGTATTGCCTGTAGGAAAATTTGAAAAAATTAATTTGCTTGTCAATCATCAGAGATCTTAAAGCTTTAATCTGAAAATTTTTTCTTATTGTCAAAATGATGAAAAAGTGTTATCCTATAAGAATAGGAGGGGTTCTTATGGTTCAGGCAACGCTTTTAACGGAAGATCAAATTTGGGGAGAAAATTCCCTTGAAGTGATTAAAAAATACGGGACGAAAGTAGCACTCAGTGATTTGGCAATTGTTTTAGGCGGTTGGCTTGGAAGTGCCGGCACAACAATTGAAGGGGACCGTTCCGGTTATATTTGGACAGCTTCAGCTTTACATGATTTAGGTTTGGTTCGAACAATTACTCATGCCGGCGATTTTTGTTATTATTACCCCAACAGACGGCGTGACGGTGTTCGTCCTGTTTTGCCTAAAAAAGTAACGGATAGAATAAAAAATCCAAAAATAAAGAAGGTGTTGTTACCGAACGATTTGGAAGTTAAAATTGCTTATTTTGGTGAGTATCCTCAAAAATCGGTTAAAGTTAAATTAAGTGAATTGCTTGAAAAAATGTATCATAACAGGGAGCTTAAAAAAACAAAAGAATTTTATACTTTTGACACAGCCGGCTTAACTGATTATGAGCAAGGTTTTAAGCCAAAGCGTTATTTTGTTTATATTCATGATGAAAGAAAATATATCCGTGTTGAAGGGCGACCGGCTGATAGTGATTCGATTCTTTCAAATGGAAAAGATGTTCAAATCGGTGAACCTTATTGGATTGAAGTGTTGCCGATTAAATGGTTGATTGATGAAAATACCGGTATTTGGATTTCAAAGAAAGCTCTTTTGAGCGGTATTCGATTTGGAAAAGATGATTCTTATGACGGAAAGTTTAATAAAACGGATATGTATATGTATTTAAAAGATTATTTTTCAAAAGAAATACTGCAAAAAGGGTGATGTTATTTCTTAAGGGTCTTAAATGAAAAAAACAAGTTCCAGATAAAAGAACTTGTTTTTTTGCTAAAGAAGATTATTCCTTCCAAGTATCGCCAAGACCGACACTGTCAGTGTTGCCTTCTCTTAAGGTATCTTCTGTTCTTTGAGCAAAACTATATGCCCAAGAAGAGACGCTTAACATCATGCAAATACCCATAATCAATGCGAGTAAAAGTTTTTTCATAGGAGCCTCCTTTTCTTATTCTATCTCTATTTATTATAGCATATTCTTAGCTAAAAGAAAATACTTTTGATAAAAAATTGGTTTAATGGTATTTCTGATAAAATAAAAGATATAAAAAAACTCAAAGGAAATGCCTTTGAGTTTTTTCTAACTGTTTCGATTAACCTTGTTTAGCTTTTAATTTTGGCTTTTTCTTGTTAATAACGTAAACACTGCCTTTACGACGCACAACAATACAATCTTTATCGCGCATCTTGGCTGATTTTAATGAACAACGAACTTTCATGATACGACCCTTTCTTTAAACTTTTAGAAGACAAGTAACGGCATTATATATAATAAAAAAAAGTTTGTCAAGCGCTTTTTATTGATTTTGATATCTTTTTTCTTTCTTTGAGGTTAAAATTGAAAGGATGAAAACAATAAAAATCATTAAAAGAGGGATGTTATTTCCATATTTTGAAAACAAGGTTGGCGGATTAGCTCTGGGAAGAGTTGAGTCTAAAACTCCTTGTTTTCCAAGTTCTAATGAGGCAATGATTTCTCCATAAGGATTAATAACGGCGCTGACGCCATTGTTTGTTGCACGAACAAGGGGTAATCCTTCTTCAACGGCCCGCATTTGAGCAATGCTTAAATGTTGATAAGGGCCGGCAGATAATCCATACCAAGCATCATTTGTGATATTTAAAAGCCATTCCGGTCGTTTATTTTTGTTAACAACTTTGCCTGAAAAAATAACTTCATAGCAAACCAATGGGGAAACAGGCGGAGCTTTAGGAATCAAAAGTGTTTGAAGTCCTTTCCCTTTTTTGAAATCAGCTGGGATTGGAACAATTTTATCAATTTGAAGCGTTTCTCTAAAGGGTACATATTCACCGAATGGCACCAAATGGGATTTGTCATAATATCCGATAATATTTGCAAGGTGGTCAAAAACAAATAAGGAATTTGCAAGTTCTCTTTTGCTTAAATTTACAATACGCATTCCACCGCTTAATAAAATTGAGCCTTGTCTTAAAGCTCCCATTAATCGCATTCTTTCAATTTCATCAATTTCAGGATAAAAAGGCATGGCTGATTCGGGCCAAATAACATGAGTAATATTTTGATTGTTTTCTCTTGATAATAAAAGTAATCGATTATAATTATCCTGCGCTTTATTTTTATCCCATTTATATGATTGAGGGATATTTGGTTGAACCAATCTTAAATTAACCCCCCAAACAGTTTCATTTTTATTTTCCAAAAGAGTTAAAAAACCACCAAATGTTAAAAGCGCAAATAAAACGATAAAAGAAGTAACGTATTTTTTTTGGGGTAATAGCGAAAATGATGTGAAAAACAACATTGTAAGCAAAGAAAGACCCAAAACGCCGATGAGTGAAGCTGTTTGTAAAACCGGTAAAAAACACGTCCAAATATTACCAAGTTGATTCCATGGAAATCCGGTAAATATCCATGAACGAATCCATTCAAAAAAAACAAAAAAACAAGAAAAAGCAAGCCATCTTGCAGTGCCTTTTTTAAATGGGAATGATATAAGGGCGGGAATCATAAAAAAGATGCCCATAAATAAAGCAAATCCAAGCAAAGCAAAGGGTATAAATAATGAAAAAGCCCCTCCATCAATTAAAAAAGCATTTGTAATCCATTTAAGCGAAAAAATACCAAGTCCCGCACCGAATGAAAATGAAAAAAGAGCTGTTTGTTTTTTATTTGTTGCCAAATTTAAACAATACATTAAAATCCAAAGACCAATTAGAATTAATGGCAGGATATAATAAGGTGCGAATGAAAGAGCGGAAAGGCTTCCGAGAATAAATAGTAAAACAGATTTTTTTAAAATTGAAAGAGCAAAGAGCTTTGTTCTAAAAAAATTGAAAATCTGTTTCATGCTTCCTCATATAATTAATCTTTTATGCCTAAATCTTCAGGGGTCATTTGAAGATTTTTCTTTTTACCGGTTTGTTTCTTTTCCTCTTTTTCAGCATAGTTTAATTCATTTAAAACCATTTTAAAGAAGTTGATTCTGGAAAGCGCCTCTGTTTTTGCAATAGAATCTGTCCCCGGCAAAGCTTTTAAGGCGGCATCTAATTGTTCTTTAATTTTTTGAGGGTTGATTTTATCTTCCCTTCCGCCCCACGCCATTACTGGGCAAAGATTGCGCCTTACTTCGCAAACGCCACTTGAAACTAAGAAGGAAATGGGTTCTTCTCCTTCATTGTAAACAATCATTCTTCCCGGTCTGATTGAAAAGAAAATTGGCGCTCTTTCAGGTAAAATTAAAATATCCCCATCAAGTGCAGGTAACAAAACTTTATCAGCCTCAATAATTGTTGCTTCAAAAAGAGGTGTTATCAACTTAACCCTGATTTTTCCGTTTTTAGGGGATTCCTCCGGCGGGTTATAGCCAAATGGATTTAAAGCCGGTTTATTTTCAGGCATTTTTCACTTTTCCTTCCGTTGCTCTCATTTCTTTAGCTTTTTGAACGGCTTCTTCAATAACGCCAACCATAAAGAAGGCTTGTTCAGGCAAATCATCATATTTACCATCTAAAATACCGGCACATCCCTCGATAGTGTCTTTTAAATCAACGGTTAAACCTTTTCTACCGGTAAAGACTTCACTAACCGTAAACGGTTGAGTGAGGAAGCGTTGAAGTTTTCTGGCTCTCGCAACGATTTTTTTATCTTCTTCTGAAAGTTCATCCATTCCTAAAATAGCAATAATATCTTGCAAAGATTTATAAACTTGCAGCACACGGACGACTTCGGTTGCAACTTCATAATGACGTTCACCAACAACAGCCGGATCCAATAATCTTGAAGTTGAATCCAATGGGTCAACGGCCGGATAAAGTCCTTGTTCTGCAATTTGTCTTGATAAAACCGTTGTGGCATCCAAGTGGGTAAATGTTGTGGCCGGAGCAGGGTCAGTTAAGTCATCGGCTGGCACATAAACAGCTTGAATCGATGTAATGGAGCCTTTTCTTGTTGAGGTGATTCGTTCTTGTAAAGCCCCCATGTCTGTTGCCAATGTCGGTTGGTATCCGACAGCAGACGGCATACGGCCGAGAAGTGATGAAACCTCGGAACCTGCTTGTGTAAATCTGAAAATATTATCAATAAAGAGCAAAACGTCTTGCGCCATATTATCCCTAAAATATTCGGCAACAGTTAAACCTGTTAAAGCTACGCGAGCACGAGCCCCAGGGGATTCATTCATTTGACCGAAGACAAGCGCTGCTTTGGAATTATTTCCTTCTAAATCAATAACACCGGATTCCACCATTTCATGGTATAAATCATTTCCTTCACGGGATCGTTCACCAACGCCGGTAAATACAGAGTAACCACCATGCATTTTCGCAATATTATTAATTAATTCCATAATAATAACTGTTTTACCAACGCCGGCACCACCGAACAAACCGATTTTCCCGCCTTTTGGATAAGGGCATAAAAGGTCAATAACTTTAATACCGGTTTCCAAAATTTCTCTATTTGGGGCTTGATCCATGAATGAAGGTGGCGCTTTATGAATTCCATCTTTAGTTTCAGTTACAATTGGGCCTCTCTCATCAAGTGCTTCACCGGTTACATTCATAATCCGACCCAATGTCCCAAGACCGACAGGAACACTGATAGGTTTCCCGGTGTTATAAACAATGCTTCCGCGAACCAAACCGTCTGTGTCTGACATAGACAAACAACGGGCAACATTGCCGGCTAATAATTGTTCAACTTCCAAAACCAATTCTTTTTCTTGTGTTTTTGTTATAAGAGCATCGTAAATTTTAGGTAAATCTTTTTCGTTGAACGATACATCGACAACGGATCCGGTGATTCGGATGATTTTTCCTTCTGAAACGAATTCTTGGTTTGTTTTTGTTTTCATCTCTTGTTTCCTTTTTAATTCTCTTGTGCCATAGCGCCTGAAACGACCTCGGCAATATCAGTTGTAATTTTTGATTGTCTGGTTCTTCTGTAAATTTTTTGCATATCGTGTAACATATCGCTTGCATTTTTGGTGGCATTATCCATTGCCATTAATCTGGCCGCGTTATCGGCTACTTCCGTTTCCAAAAGCACACGATTGACATAAGCAGTCATATATTGAGGTAAAATGCGTTCTAAAATACCTAAATCTCCTCCCTCATAATCATACATTTCCGGTTCTCTGGTTGCCGGTTTTAAAAGGCTGGACTCTAAAGCGCCGAAGGGAGAAAATAAATCACCTCTTCCGAAAGCTTTTAAAAAACTTGTTTGTTTTAATGCAATTTTCTTTTGGCCCAAAACGTCTCTGGAAATGTAGTCTAAATCATTGGTGTCAATTAAAAATTGCCAAGGATTTTCTTCTGAGAACATTTTCCCCGGTATAAGTTGTTCGATAGTGGGACGCTGTGAAACAACGGATTTAAATTGATTGTAAATAAAAAGACAAACATCAAATTTATCTTGATAAAAAGCTTTTGTTAAATCACTTGAAAGACGTTCGGCATCCAAATAACTTTCACCGGCATTGAAAACTTTTTTCTTTACGGTAATCATGCGGATATTCGGATAAAACCGTTTTAAAATTTCAGCTCCTTTTGTTCCGAAACAAAGAAGAGTTATTTCTTTGTTTTCCTTTTGAAGATATTTAACAACTTCTTGTGTTTTTTGAACAACTTGAACATTTGATGCCCCACTTAAACCATCATCAGAGGTAATAACAACCAATGTATATCTTAAATCTTTGCCGTTTCCTTTTAAAAGACGAGGAAGCGGTAAAAGTGTTGGATCATCTTTCCAAATAAGGTCATCTTGACGTTTGGTGGCACTTCTGATTAAGCGACGGATAACACGATTCATCTCTGTCATATATGGTGTTGTTTTCATAAAAGCAGTTTGCAATTTTTTTAGCCTTGAAATTGCAACAACTTTCATTGAAGAGGTCACCTGATAGGTTGATTTAATCGTTTTAATCCGGTCAGATATCTTTTTTAATGAACTCATTCGTCACTCTTTCCCATAGTTTCGGATAATACTTTAAGAACCTCGATAAGTTTAGATTTTGTCTCTTCGGTTAAGTCATTTGTTTTTAAAATGCTTTCATAGATATCCGGATGTTCTTTTTCAATGACTTCATGCAATTTTGATTCAAAAGCTGAAATATCGGATAGTTGAACAGTATCTAAATACCCGTTAACGCCGGCAAAAATTGAAACAACTTCTTCAGCCATAGAATAAGGACGATATTGTTTTTGCTTCATGATCTCCGTTAATCTGGAACCACGATTTAAAAGTGATTGAGTTGCAGGGTCAAGATCTGAAGCAAATTGAGAAAAGTTCATAACTTCGCGGTATTGAGCCAAGTCTAATTTTAAAGAACCGGCGACTTTTTTCATTGCTTTGCTTTGTGCGGCAGAACCCACACGGCTAACCGATAACCCAACATTGATAGCCGGACGAACGCCTTGTAAGAAAAGATTTGTTTCCAAGAAAATTTGCCCGTCAGTAATGGAAATAACATTTGTTGGAATATAAGCGGAAACGTCGCCTTCTTGAGTTTCAATGACAGGTAAAGCTGTTAAAGAGCCACTCCCGTATTCCTTGCTGAGTTGAGCGGCGCGTTCTAATAATCTGGAGTGCAAATAAAACACATCCCCCGGATATGCTTCGCGACCGGTTGGGCGTTTTAACAACAAGCTCATTTCGCGATAAGCAACGGCGTGTTTAGATAAATCATCATAAAACACAATGGCATTCATGGAATTATCTCTGAAATATTCACCGATTGTGCATCCGGCGTATGGTGCTAAATATTGCATGGCTGCACTGTCAGAAGCTGTTGCAGAAACGATAATTGTATAATCCATAGCGCCATTTTCTTCCAAAATGCGCATAATGTCGCGAACGGTTGATTGTTTTTGACCGATTGCAACATAAATACAGAATAATTTTTCAGAATCCGGTAAAACGGCATTTTTTTCTTTTTGGCTTAAAATTGTGTCCAAAATAATGGCGGTTTTTCCGGTTTGACGATCGCCGATAATAAGTTCGCGTTGACCTCTTCCGATTGGAACAAGGGCGTCAATTCCTTTAATCCCCGTTTGGATCGGTTTGTTGACGGAACTTCTTGCAATAATACCGGGGGCCGGCGCCATAACAGGGTGTTGAGGTAAATTTTCAAATCCTTCTTTTCCGTCAATGGGTTTTCCAAGCGGATTGAGAACACGACCTAATAATTCCATCCCGACAGGAACAGTATTCATTTGATTAGTTCTTGAAACGCTTGCGCCTTCTTTGATGTTTTGCGCATCATTAAAAATAACGATATCAACAACATCCGGATTTAAGTTTAGAGCCATACCTGTTTGACCGGATTCAAAAATAACGCGTTCTCCTGAAGCAATCGATTTTAATCCTTCAACTCTTGCTACCCCGTCTGAAACGGATAACACTTTTCCGACTTCTTTAATTTCTTTTTTTTCTTCGAAATTAGAAACGGTATCAGAAAAAACTTCTGCAATTTTTGTTACATCAACGGCTCTTGCAACTCTTTTTTCGATTTCTTGTTGAAAATTTGAAAGCTGTCCTTTAACTGAGGCATCAATCAATAATGAATCAACATTTAATTTAAGGCCACCTAAAAGAGAAGAATTAACCTTAACCTGTAAGATAAAATTATCTGTTTTTAAGATATCTGTTAATCTTGTTTTTAGGGTTTTTAGCTGTTTTTCAGATAAGCTGACGGCAGATTCAACTTCGATGAGTTTTGTTTTATCTAAAGTGTTTGTCATAATCATTTAATCCTTTGAAAAAAAATAATGCTTTCTTTTATCATAATTATCCTTTTCTTGCAAGTGAAGATGCATTATTTTTTAATAAAAAAAGGCACACAGTTATCTGTATGCCTTAAAAAAACAAAAAATAAAATTATCGCCCTATATTTTGCTTAATTTCTTCATCAATTTGCATCATATAGCCATCTTGATAAGGATCTTTTCCGTCTCTGACACTTTTAGCTTCATTTAAACCATATTTATTCGCTTTATCTCCCAGCCTTGAAGAAGCGTCAAAGAATAAATGAAATTGTTGTCCCATAACGTTTTTATATTGTGTCATTTGATATTTTGCTTTATCGTAAACGTCAAACGGATTCATTCCTAATAAAATCCATGCAATGATAAGAAATTCAGCAACGTGAATGGCTAGAGCGACTGTCATTTTTTTAATTTTATCAAAATCCATGATGTTTTACCCTTTCATTTATTTGAAAAATAGTTCATAATAAGTCGACTGTATAAGAAAAAAACAAATATTGCAAATGAAAAAAATAAAAAATTTTGATTTTAAATTGAGTTTTTCAAAAAAAATAAATCAAAAAACGCTTCGAATAACAATTTTAAAAAAAGGCGAAGTAAAAGTAAGTATGCCTTATTTTTATTCTGAAAAAAAAGCACTTTTGTTTGTGAATGAGCATAAAGAATGGATTTTAACGGAGTTGGCAAAGCAAAAATCAAAAGTATTTCAAAATAATGATGAGGTTTTTATTTTGGGTAAGATTTATAAAATTATTCATGATGAAAAACAAAAAGGAGGAATTCTTGTAAAAGACGGGGTATTGTTTGTTGGTGGAGAGAAGGAATTTTTGCACAGGAGAATTTGTAATTTTGCGAAAAAAGAGTTATTAAAATATATTTATGAAAAATCCTCTTCTTATGCCGCATTAATCGATAAAAAAATTAATAAGATTACACTTAAAGATGTTTCATCAAGATGGGGGAGTTGCTCTTCAAAAGGAAATTTGAATTTTTGCTTTAAATTGGCTTTTGCTCCGATTTTTGTTATTGATTATTTAATAGCGCATGAAGTGGCGCATTTAAAAGAAATGAATCATTCTGCGGCATTTTGGCAAACGGTTGCTTTAATGGAGACAGAACAAGCGAAAGCATCGAATTGGCTTCGCAAAAATGGAGCTGATTTAATGAAAATTAAATAAAAAAAGAAAAGGGGCCCTTGCAGGGCCCCTAGCGGAAAGAGGAACAATGAAAAAAGGGGGGGGGACAGGTTCACTCTTTCCCAATGGTGTTTGGTTTCACAAAAATAGGGAGACTAAAAAATAACTCAAACACCTTGATCATCACCTCTTGATGATAGGTGCATTATATCTTATTTTTAAAAAAATGTCAACACTTTTTTATAAATAAATTGACAAAAGAATTTTAATAAGAAATATATTTAAAATATTCTTTAAAATCAGTGTGTTATTAATTTTGAAAAAATTCTTCTTTCTTAAAATGAATAAAAATATAGGAATTTGAAAAAAATTTTTTTTATTAAAATTCATTAAAAATCGAGCAAAAAAGAGTGTTTTGGAGTAAAAATTAACAAATTATTAATCAGATTCGCAAAATTTTCTTATGTGTATCTTATAATATATTGAAATATAAGGATTATTTTAATTTTACTGATTCTTAAAAAAATAAGAAAAAAGCAGCAATAGAGGAAGTTTCTTTTTTTAGGGAGAAGAAGCTGCTTTTTTCTTAAGGGGCGCCACTTAATGATAAGCGCGCATTAATCCGACCAATAAACCTTGCACTTCCACTCTGGTTATGTCTAAAGTTCTTGGTTCGTAAGCTGGATTTTCGGGAATAAGAGTTACCTGCCGCCCCTTAACTTGAATACGTTTAAGTGTGGCTTCAAATCCATCCACTAGTGCGACAACAATGGATCCGTTGGGGGCATAATCAGCGCGTTTAATAATAACTGTATCGCCATCCATAATGCCGGCGTTAATCATTGAATCGCCCTCAATTTTAAGGGCATAATGTTCACCGGTGCCCATCATGTGAGATGGAACTGTTACCATATCATTTGGGTTGCGGATTGCTTCAATGGGAACACCGGCAGCAATTTTTCCAAATAAAGGAATCTCAATTGAATTATCATTCACAACATTGTAAACGGATTGAGAAAAACCTTTTGTTTTATTTTTTCCCATTACCTTGACGGGGGCAACATATTTTTCAGCTGGCATGGTTAAAACTTCGATAGCTCTGGCGCGATTGGGAGCTCTTCTGATGAATTTTCTTTGTTCTAATGCACTGATGATTCGGTGAATTCCTGATTTTGAATGAAGATTTAACTTTTCTTTCATTTCATCAAATGACGGACAAACACCTTTTTCTTTAATCGTATCATTAATAAACGTTAAGAGTAAATATTGTTTTTGCGTCAGCATAAATAAGCCCTCCAAGTTTAAGATATTCTACTTTTGTTCTTATCCTAAAATAAAAAAAATTCTTTGTCAATAAAAAAAATTTAATAGTGAAAAAAGAGAGTGTTATATCCTTTTTTTCTTGAAATATTTGACTTTTTCGTTATTTTAAGTTATACTAATATTTAGCACATGAAGATAAAAGGGGTTAAGAAAGATGATTGAAGAAGAAATTGAAAGAGATAACATTCAGGTTTTAATGGCGCATCGTATCCAAAGTGCGATTGATGCGGGGGATTTGATTGAGCTTCAAGATTGTGCCTCTTTATTGGATGTGAAACGAATCTTTTTTGTTGAAATGGATGAAGAAACGGAGCGTAAATTGGCAAAGCCTATTTTGGTTTATGCTGCTGAACATGGTTCTGTAGATGTGGTTAAATTTTTGCTTGAAGTTGGTTGCGATATCAATGCGCAGGATACATTTGGCAATACGGCTCTTTTGTGCGCTGTTGAAAACAATCGTTATGAATTGATGAAATTTTTGTTGCGTCAACCGGGGATTCATGTTGAATTGGCAAATTTTTATGGTGAAAATATTTTTTCAATTGCAGCACTTAATAATGATGAACAGATTGTGGAATATTTAAAAACCTTAAAATTCCAAAAATCAGATATTGCCGAAAGTGTTTTCCAAGTTAATTAAAATTATTTTAAGTTGTTAAATCAATAAGGCTGTTATTTTTATGATTTAATTTTGATTAATCTCGGTGTTTCAATATTTTCAAATTTAATTAGTCCGGTATTATCGTTTGGGTTATATTCAATAAGAGTGCCTTTTCCTAAATATTTATGGTTAATAGTAGAGCCAACTTCATAATTATGCATTTGTGTGTTGTTAATAAATGCATCGATTCTTGTGATTTGTTGTTTTGTTTGATTTTTGTATTCTTCATCTAGTTTGGTAATAAATGTTAATAGCTTTGGATTTATTTCTAAAATAAAGCGAGATGGATATCTGAATGAATTATCAAAATTCAGGCCTTCTGAATCAGATAAAAATAATTTGAGTTCAGCTCTTGTAATTGCAACATAAGCAAGTCGTCGTTCCTCTTCAAGTTCTGTATTGCTTTTGACATTATAAGATGGAAAAATACCTTCAGATAGTGAGCAAAGAAATACATAAGGGAACTCTAATCCTTTTGCGGTGTGGATAGTCATAAGTTTAATGGAATTTTGATCAGTTGTTTTTTTATCTTGATTTGTTAGCAATGATATTTGTTGTAAATATTCAGTAAGTTCAAGTTTCTCGCCAAAATGACTTTCATACTCAATGATTGATTGTTTGAGCTCAGCTAAATTATCAAGTCGTTCTTGATCTCCATCCCTTTTTAGTTCTTCTTGATAGCCACTTTTTGTTAATAAAAATTCTAATATGTCTGTTAATTTTGCTGTTTTTAATTTTTTTTCTGCTGTATTAAATAATTTAACAAAATTCATAGCATGAGTGTTGGTTAATCTATTTTCTTTTATGTTTTTGATTAAAGCAGAGTATAGTGAGCACGAATTTTGATTTGCAGTGTTTTGAATTAGTTCAATCTTTTTTTTCCCAATACCTCGTTTTGGGGTGTTGATGATTCTTAAAAAAGAAATATCATCTTTATATAAAAGGAATCTCATATAAGACAGTATATCTTTTACTTCTCTTCGTTCATAAAAGCTGATTCCACTGTAAATAGTGTAGGGAATTTTTGCTCTTATTAGGTCATCTTCAAGTGTTCTCGAACAATAATGAGCTCTGTATAGAATAGCAATATCCTTGTAGTTTGCTTTTTGTTTTTTGAGTTTTTTGATTTCTTTTATAATCCAATCAGTTTCTAATTTTGACGTTTTTAGATGATTATAAATGACTGGATTTGTTAGAGTTTTAACGGCAGATAAATCTTTTTTTATTCTATCTTTGTTGTTTGAAATAAGTGAATTTGCAACGTCTAAAATATTTTGCGTTGACCTGTAATTTTTATTCAAAACAAAGGTTTTAACGTTTTTAAATTGATTGTTGAAATCTAAAATGAAATTTTGCCGGGATCCGCGCCAAGAATAAATGGTTTGATCTGGATCACCAACAATAAATAGGTTTTTATGGTGTTGGCTTAAATAAGATACTAAGTCATATTGACGTTCTGATACATCTTGAAATTCGTCAACCATAATATATTGAAGACGTTCTTGCCATTTTTTTAAAATTTTTTTAAAATTTCTGAATATATACAGTGTAAAATAAATTAGATCATCAAAATCTAGGCCAAATGCTTTCTTTTGCTCATAGATGTACCCATATAATATTTTATTATGAGGATCAGGATTTTGTTTTGCGAGATTATATTTTTTTGATATCTCACTTGTATTTGAATTAATTAAAAAATCAATATCTTTATTTTTGGATATGAAATCAATAGCATTTTTGAATGTAATGTCACTTTGTGAAAGCTGGCAATCCTCATATACTTTTCTTAGAATTGTTTTTTTATCTTCGTTATCTATAATAAAAAATTGTTTTGGGTAATTGAGTGTGTGGATATCTTCTCGTAAAATGGTTACACAGAAAGAGTGGAATGTCGAAATGTAGGCAGTATCGTGATCGCCAATTAGGTTTTTAATGCGATTTTTCATTTCTTGTGCTGCTTTATTAGTAAAAGTTACGCAAAGAATACTTTTTGTTGGAATGCCTAAATTTTGGACAAGGTGCGCATACCTGTGTGTTAAAACTTTTGTTTTTCCGCTTCCTGCTCCAGCTATGATTCTGATATAGCCTTCTGTTTCAAGAACACAAATTTGTTGATCGGGATTTAGACTATTTAATAAACTGTTTGTCATGTTTTACTCGTTTGCCTGTGATCATAAAGTATCATTTTTTTTAAATTTAAACAATCTTTTTTTATGAAAAATGAGGTGTTGAATGAACAGTATTTTATTGTTTTTTACGATAATAGGCAAAAATAAGAAAATTTTACTGTTCAAAGATATTAAAGAATTTTAACTAGCAAGTTGATAGTTGGAATTGGACGAGAACCCTTGGGTGAGAGTTCTTTCACGCATAAAAAAAAGACCGCGGATGCGGTCTTTAAATGGCGGGAGTGAGCGCGAAGAAAGAAATGTCCAAAAGCGACATTTCTTTCAAGGAAAGCCAATGAAACTCAACGAAGAAGAATG
>JAFXIF010000002.1 GCA_017533325.1 Alphaproteobacteria bacterium | reverse complement strand
TTAATATTTTATCTAAAATTAATAATATCAATAAGTTATAGCACATTCTTAAAGTTTTACTTAAACGCGATAAATGGGGAATTTAGGGGTAAATAAAAGGAAATCAGTGTATGATATGATGGGTTAATATGTAATAAAGCAAGTAAGGTATATCTTATTACCTTTAAACCTATTTACAATATCACTTCACTTCTTCAAATCTCTTTTTCAAATATATCTCTCTCCACAAGAACTATCCCTCCAACCACCATACCCCATGCCACCACACCCCACGCCACACGGGCAGGCTTCTCTCTCTACCTTCGCGTTTAATTTCGTTTTTGGCTCGAATTTTAAGGATTTTTCGGGATTTTTAGTGCTTTTGGGACGTTTTTAGGTCAAAAATCGCCTTAATTTCGTGTTTAAACCCGAAAGTAGAGAGAAATTATAGAGGGTAGGTCGGTGGCGGAGTGTTTGGGTGGGAGATGGGTATTGGAGTTTGGAGGAGTGGAGAACTGTGGCGGGGTGGAGTGGCAGAGTGTAGCTCGGTGGGGTGGAGTGTAGGTTGTATGTTAGAGGTTCTTGAGTGATGAGCATAAAAAAAATCCCCTTACTGATGTAAAGGGATTTTCTTTAAGAGATCAAGAAAATTATTCTTGAGTTTCTTTATCTTCAGCAATACGAGCAGCTTTACCGAAGAGTTTGCGCAAGTAATAAAGTTTTGAACGACGAACTTTACCACGGCGAACAACTTCGATAGAAGCAACGTTTGGAGAATAAATCGGGAAAATTCTTTCAACGCCTTCGCCAAATGAAATTTTGCGAACAACAATTGTTGAATTTAAGCCATCGTTATGACGAGCAATACAAACGCCTTCATAAGCTTGTAAACGTTCGCGACCTTTGTCTTCAACGATTTTATACATTACTTTAACAGTATCACCTGCTTTGAAAGACGGAATGTTTTTTCCTAATTTGGCAATCTGTTCATTTTCTAATTCTTTAATTAAGTTCATTTTAGATTCCTTTCTTAATTTTTATTCTGATTCAGGTATTTTGTCCACAAGTCCGGTCGTCTTTCCTTGGTGATCTTTTTTGATTGTTCCAAGCGCCATTCATTGATTTTTTTATGATGGCCGGAAAGCAAAATTTCGGGGACTTTCATGCCTTCAAATTCTTGAGGTTTTGTGTAATGCGGATATTCAAGCAATCCGTTTTCAAAACTTTCTTCAATTTCAGACAAATCATTTCCCATCACATTGGGCAATAATCTGATAACCGCATCCAGCATTGTTAATAAAGCCGGTTCACCACCCGATAAAATGAAATCACCAATGCTGATTTCCTTGATATTCCATTTTTCGATAATGCGCTCATCAATGCCTTCAAATCTTCCGCAAAGAAAGGTCATTTCTTCTTCTTTAGCAAAAGAATGAGCCGTTTCTTGATTGAAAACCTTGCCTCTTGGTGAAAGATAATAAATCTCTCCTTTTTGATAGGTTGCTTTTAAAGCACTATCCAAAACGCTTGGTTTCATTACCATTCCCGCGCCTCCGCCAAACGGCGTGTCATCAACGGATTTATATTTATCCGTTGCAAAATCGCGGATGTTGACAACGTTTAAGTCACACTTTCCCTCCGCCAAAGCTTTTCCGGCTAATGAATAGCCCAAAAAACCGGGGAACATTTCGGGAAACAGTGTGAGCACGTTAATCTTCATGGTCAATCACCTCTTTGACGCCTAAAGGCAACTCAATATGCATGACTTTATTTTCAATATCAACAACAGGAAATGTTGCATTTGAAAAATCAAAAGGGAAAACTTTTTGGTTTTTAAGACGAACGTTGATGATATCTCCGGCTCCAAAGTTTTCAACACTTTCAACAGTGCCGAATTCTTCGCCGTCTCTTAATACGGTTAACCCGATTAAATCGATATAATAAAATTCATCTTGCGCTTCTTGAGGCATTTTATCGCGCGATACATAAAGCTCAAGGCCTTTTAAAGCTTCGGCTTTTGTGCGATCCGTAATGCCGTTAATATAAGCAAGAACAATTCCCTTATTTTGAGATTGCACTTTCAGTTTGAAGACTTTTTTGCCTTCTTTATCCGTTAAATCGTCAAATAATGCAATATCCATCGGGTTGGTTAAAAACGGCTTGATTTTAACAGCGCCTTTAATCCCATGAACATTTATAATTTGACCGACACAGACAAGTTTTGACATTTTTTATCCTTATTCAGCAGGTGTTTCAGCTTGAGCTGCGGCTGCTTCTTCAGCTTCTTTTAAAGCTTGAGCTCTTTCTGCTGCTTCTCTCATGCGTTCTTGAGCTTTGGCTTTCGGAGCTGATTTTTTCGGTGTTTCACGAATAGCCGGTTTTTCTGTTAATCCGACAAGAGCGAACAATTTTTGAACGCGTTCTGTGAGTTCTGCCCCTTGGCTCATCCATTTTTTAGCGGCTTCTTCATTGATACGCAAAGCATCTTGATGACCTTTTGGCAAAAGCGGATTATAAAAACCCAAAGATTCGATAAAGCGACCATCACGCGGAGCGCGTTTATCAGCAACAACAATTTTATGAACCGGACGTTTTTTTGAACCGCCACGGGCTAAACGAATACGAACTGACATTTATATACTTTCCTTTCTGTTTTCTCGTTAAACTTTCAAAAAACTTTTACATACAAAAATCGCACCAATGCACGAACCATCGCGGATTGATGTATCTCCTTAGAGACTGAAAGTATATTCAGCTTTTTGAAAGATTGACCTTCTTATAGCAAAAAAAAGAGGGCTTGTCAAGAAAAAAATAAAAGGCATAACAAAATGATAGAGTCGGACTTAAAATCTTAAAAAAAACTTTCAAAAATAAAAAAGGGGAAAGAAAATCTTTCCCCGATATTTTTAAGCCTTGCTTGTTGGCGGTGGCGGAGGAGTATCACTTTCAGGTGAGGGGTTCTCATCATAAGTATATCTTCCTCTTGCATGAATTCTTTGATTGTCTTCAGCTTTTTCCAAGGATTTGCTGGCTTCATCAATAACAGATTGCGTTGAAACACGGACTTTTCTGCCGTTTTTATAGGCATCCACCATTTTTCCGGTTAGGCCTTTTGTAAGTTTAAGACCGTTCCAAGCCATTTTAGCGCCTGCAACCCCTTGTTTAGAGGATTGAATAAGCGCATTGGTAAGAATTTGTCCTTCGGAAGAATTAAGTTGCCAAGCACTTGTGAGCTGTTCGGTGATGCTTGAAGTGGAACCGACGATATTCCAACCGATATAGGCAAAGGCAACAATGCTGATCAAATTAAATGTTACTTGTGTGTTTGCGGCGGCGGAGGCCATTTGTTGCAAGCCTTCGGCACTTAAAGCCATATCCGCTGCAAAATTACTTCCTCCCATTAAGTTCGCTAAATCGCCACCGGTTGAGTTCAAGAAGAAATTAACGAAATTAACTGCAGACGCGGTTGGCATTAAGATTGAAAATCCAATGGTAACAAAGCTGACGGCTAAAGAAACAAGCATAATATTCGCCATGGCAAAAACAACTAATCCCCATGCTTTTGAGGCATAAATCCTTGTGCTCTTAAAGGCAAAGGCCACCAAGAAAAATGGCATCAACACCAAAACAACACCTAATTTAAGCACGCTGGTTGAGATAAAATAGGCGACAAGGAATGTCAATATGCTGAACACCAAGACAATGACTAAACCAAACATGGCAACTTGATAGTTCGGCCCGATAAAAGAGGACGTTATATTTAAAACAGGAATGTCATCTATAACAGGGATAGGCGTTGATCTGCCGATACAAACAAGATTTTGCCCGATTGCAATCATGGGGGCTGTTTGTTTATAAGTGGTGCATGTTAAACATAAAATGGAGTTGATGGCGCTGCTACCGATAAAGTTATCAGTGCCGGCGTCATTTTCTTTCATTTTTTTGCAATAAGAGCAATTCGAGACGTTCGCCATACCGATTAAGCTGATGACTTTATCAAATAATGACCCTTTATCTTTTTGGAGTTTAATGGATTCTTCAGATAATTTCATGCTGAACGCGCTCATATATGAAATAAATGGCGAAATGGTGGCACGATAAAATTGAGAAAGAGGCGCTTGCAAAATCAAAGCGATAATCATCACAATAATCGTTTGATGTAAAAGCTTGCTGAAAAATTCGCCGAACTTTTCAAAACCAAATTTGGCAAAGGAAATCAAAATGGTGATTGTCAGCCAGAATAAATAGCCGATACCTAAAGTGATTTTTGCGGCGTTATTGATGGCATGATATGATTTGACAGACATTTTTTGAATGCCGGCTAAAATTGTTGCCGTCACGTCACAGGGCCAGCATTTATCATTTTCAACAACCGATTTAAAAATCATTCGGGCAGGAGAGCAGGTGGCTTTAGAGGCAATTCCAAGCGCGGCGGCATATTTAATGTAACTTCGGGCGCATTCATAATTTTTGTCTCCGCCTCCGATGATGCCGGGGGTGACACCTTGTTTATTCCAATAATCCACGATGGCTTGCGCTTTTTTAAGGGCTTTTAAATCCAAATGTCCGCCTTTGACGGCCGAGCAAACGTCCGTTCCTAAATCAGAGATGCGATATCCGCCGATATCGGCAGCTTTAATGTCCGATAAATCGATTTGCGCAAAACTTGGTTGCACGAATAAACAACATAAAATAAAAACAAACAGCTTCACTTTTTTAACTTTTATCAAATAATAAAATCCCCCGACAAGAACAACAAAAGATAAGAAAAAGGAGAGATAAGTCAAGGTGTTTATCCATGCGGGAACATCGCCCCCTTTTGCATTTGAAAGAGCGAAAATAAGTATTGTTAATAATAAAAATTTTAATACTCTTTTCATTTTGTCTCCTTACCCCTTTATGACTAACGTCCTCCTGTTTCAGCTTTGACGTCTGCATTTGTTTTTTGAGAGTCATTTGTGCTGATATCTGTTCCTTCTTGAATGGCTTCACGCCCGCCTTGAGCGACCATCGCTTTTCCGACCGCTCCTAAGACGCCGGTTCCGGCCATAGAGGCGCCGACAACCATTTTAGCACTGCTTGCCATAAGTTTTTGCATTTTTGAAAAGCTTCTGGCAATAATTGATTTATTCATTTCACCCACGAAATAGCTGGTGATATTCGGAATATCGTTTGTTAACTTTAACAAACAGAAAATCATTCCGAAGAAAGCCAAGCCGTTGTTATTCATATTGCCGATACCGGTGATTAAAATTGGATCAGTTAACATTTTTGTGATCGAAAACATATCTTGGTTTGCCTGAATAATGGCAATGATAACGCCAATATAAATACTGGTGATTAATATTTGAGCCACACTTTGGAAAATTATTTTAATGACTTCGTTGATGTATCCTTTGGTGGACGGGAAAACCCAACCGGCAAGGAAAACAGGGAATAAAATAAGCACAACCCCTAAAGTAATAAAGCCTTCCAATAATAAAAGCGGGAAATAAAACATAAAGTAAAAGAACGTGGCTAAAATAAGCCCTCCGCTTGCAATGGCCATGATGTCAACTTGAAACATCATTTTGCCACCCAAAATAAAGCCGCCTTTAAATGTGTCATACAAGCTATAAAGCACATCACGTAACGCTTCGCCGATGTCTTTTGTAAACACTATATGGTTTGAAATACGCTCTTCAAATAAACCGGTGAGGGAAGAAAGCGGGTTGGCAATGAAGTTTAAAATGCTCAACAAGGTGCTTTCCAATTCCAAGTCATTGGGCAACACTAATTTTGAAACATAAATCGTTGCTTTTAAAATCGGATCCATGAAAAAGTTAATAATCGTGACCACAAAAGACGGAGATGATAAGATTATCCCGACACAGATTGCTTTAAACAAAGTTCCGGCAATCAGCGGAAGAAAATCTTTCATATTCGGTTCTTTAAGTTGCGTTACCAGTTTCCCGATTGTGAACGTGAGCCAAAATAAAAGGCCGACACCTAACATTAATCTGGCTGCATAGGTAACATCCCCAATCGTTTGCTCAAAAGCCTCTCCAATGGCGTTCCAAGTCACGATAAAAACAGAGCAGGGCCAACATTGAGTCGCAGATTCTGCCGCGCTGGAAATCACGCCAAGACCGGCACCCGCACCGCCTGCTTTTGTTCCGTATTTTGCTATTTTTTCAATGGCTTCGGGTGTTATCAAGTTGCTACACCCCGTTAAGAAAAATAACGGTAACAAAATAAGGCAATAGGCTAGAACCTTTTTATTCAAGATGCGGTTAATGACCGTTTTCATTTGAAAGCCCCCTTTGTTTTATCTAAATCTACGTGTTCTCAGGTTGCGGCCCAGGTTGTGGCTGTGGCTGAGGTTGTGGTTGAGGCCCAGGCCCAGGTTGCGGCTGAGGTTGAGGTTGCGGCTGTGGCTGAGGTTGTGGCTGAGGTTGCGGTTGCGGACCAGGTTGTTGTTTATCACCACCGCCAGAAGTATCTCCGGTATATCTGTTTTGAGCGCGTCCGGCTGTTTGTTGAGTCTCCGGACCTGCTTCATTGGCTTTTCGAACTTTGGAGTTGACCATACCACCCAATCCTTTAGCTGCACTGATAAGGCCGTCTGTTCCGCCACCTAAAGCACCCATACCGATACCACCCATGATGGCGCCGACACCGCCCAATCCTTTCATTGAATCCGCCATTTGTTTATCCATACCGTCACCGATGGAGGAGCCGTAAGATTTAACAATTTGTGTTGCAATTTGAGAGGAGCCTCTAATCATGCTGGTTGCCAACATGCCCAAGGCTAATGTTTTTAACACGGTCGGTGAGAGAACATTAAAGTTTTTAAACAAGTTAAATCCGGCCGCCCCACCAATGATACCGGCAGCCAATTCACCGATACCGGCAGCGGAATTTAACGGATTCATAGCCGACATAATTTGGAAAACCATCACCATGATCACGCCCAAACAAATGAAACAGGCGCAACAGTTTAATAACATTTCCCAAGCGTTTTTCGTGTAGTTTGCAGTTGCCGGAAAAACCCAAAGGATAATCCAAATCGGTGTGAGCGCTGCCACAAAGGCTAAACGCACCATCACGTCAATTAATTTAAACGGAACGGCAAGGAAAATGGAAAAATAGGAACCCAAAATAATTAAACCGACGATTAAAAGTTGGAAATTCGGGATTAAAATCGTGTCAATCAAGCCGGTGATGGCAATCGTTGCCCCTAAGACCATGCCGGAAATGGCGGAGATGGAGCACATGCGAATCATGGCAACGATTTGTGCGCTTAACTCTTGGGAAAACGGCAAGTTATTGGATTTATCCGCTTCAAGCGCGGCGGCCGTCATGGTCGGTAAATTTCCCCCGTCCATATCAACACCAAAAAGGCTTCCGATACCACTTGTTAAAGAGGATTGAATGCTTCCGATGAAACCTTGGGACTCAGATGCCATAGCATTTCCTTTAACAACAATTGTGTTTGTTAAAGCCAAAGAATATGCGAGGAACGGAGAAATTAAATATTGATACATTTCAACCGAGCCGAGCAAAAAGGCGGCTGCAATAATGGCTCTTCCCAAATGTTTGAAAAGATCGCCGATAAATTGCATTAAATCAACTTCTTGTAATTTGACAACGGTTGAGCCGATTTTAAAGACAAGGTAAAATAAAACCCCGACACCGAGTAAAATTAAAAAGTCATCACTCATTTTTGTTGAAATCATGCCGGAAAGCGCGTTCATCGTGTTAAACAGTTCTTGGTAAACTTTACAAAACCAACAGCCCCCGTCAGAAGCAATAAACATGGTCAATAATGCTGCCCCGATACCAAGCTGACCTGCATGTTTTGTAATGCCGCTTCCGACACTTTTAATCGTGTCTGTAATACTGGCTTGGGCATTCGCAACAAAAAAGAGCGCAAGAGCGCCGATTAAAACAGGCAGAAGATATTTGAGTTTTATGATGCGCAAAAATTTCATGGCTTCTTCTCCTTGACTTAAAACTCGACTAAAAAAAATATTCATATATACTATTATACCACATTTTTTATAAAAACAATATAAAAATATAAAATTTTAGTAGATTTTTTATTTCGACTTGGATAAGATGAAAAAAGAGAATAAAAAAAAGGAGACGCGGATGATTGAGGTTAAAAGAAAGTTTTTATCAGTTTATCAAGAGTTTTTTAAAAATAAAGACTTATTGGGGGAAGCAGGGGCTTTTTTAAGTGTTTTGCCTGAGGAAATTTTGGCTGAAGACGGTTGGGGGGTGCGCGCCAAGGAAGCTGATAACAAGCTTTTGAATATGTTTACTCAACTGGTGGGTGGTTTAGATGTCACCGGAGATGAATATACGAAAGTTGTTGAAAAGATTGCCGAAGGATATAAAGATCAACCTTATTGGCGAGAATTATTGTTTGATTGTGTTGAATATTTTCTTTTAAAAGAGGAAAAAGAAATTATTCAAAGAGAAAAAGAACTTTTAAATGAATCCAAAGCGGTTCTTAACGATATTTTGTTGATTGAAGCGCAAGAAAAAAAGGTTGTTCAAAGTTTTGCCGAAAAAATTAAAGAAGCCGGATTTAAAGTGAATGCGCAAATGTTGGTTTCAAATTATCTTAAGATGAGTCAACAAAATAAAGAAGAGGCGTGGTCTGTTTTAACAACAAATCCGGCACTTTTTTCACCCATCTTGGTGAAAGATAAAAACGGGAAGGTTATCTTAACGCCGGATCAAGCGCGCGAGGAAAATGCGCGTCTTGCCAAATTTTTAAAAAGGTTGAAGCTTTAAAAGTTTTGACAAAAAGCAAAAAACATGGTATAATAGACCAACTTATTCGTTTTTTTTGGAGTATGTAATGGATACCGGCGCAAAAAATTTGATGAAGATGAAAAGAAAAACTTTTAAAGATCTTTCATTAAAAGTGCGCGATATTTTGTTTTTTAATGCAGATTGTTTTGAAAAAATGATGGTGCAAGGTGGAGAAAAATCTTTTGATTACCATTCGTTTTTTGAATTTGTTTCGTCTGAAGAATTGCTTTTGGATATGAAAAGATATCAAGCGATTAAAAGCCGTTTTTTGGCGGCTGACACTGCTTATAAAGAATATAAACGCTTGGACGATATTCAAAAAAAAGAAAAAGAAAATGATTTTTTGTTTTCTCCCGATCAAATATTGCAACAAATCGGCTTTTTTTATGATGTTTATTTAAAATCAAGAGCTTTGGAAACATATTATTCCTTGCTTTTGAAAGTAAATGAAGGCGAAAAGCTTTTAAAAAACGAAGAAAGGAAAGTTAAATCCATGGCAAGAGTTTGCTCGGATTTGGAAGAATATTTAGTTCAAAATAAATTCAGGGCGGTTGAAAAGATGTTTTTAACTTACGGAGAAGGGCGAATTCTTTTTGCGTCAAAAAAAGTTCAATCGCATCTGCAAGGACTCTTGCACAGC
>JAFXIF010000026.1 GCA_017533325.1 Alphaproteobacteria bacterium | reverse complement strand
GCGCCAAAATTCAAGGGAACTTTAACCATTTTATAAAAGAGTCTTGTGAAATTTACAATATTTAATAATATCAATATGTTATAATATATTCTTAAAGTTTTACTTAAACGCGATAAATGGGGAATTTAGGGGTAAAAAAAGGATTCTGTGTATGATAATATCTATATTTGGTGTAAAATATAATAGATAAAAAGGTTCAGAGTGTTTGTTGGTGGGGTGTAGCGTGGAGTTTAGGTCGGCGGTGGAGTGGTTGAGTGTAGGTCGGCGGGGAGAGTGGCGGAGTGACCTCGAGCAAATCATCATACATTAAAACGATATCTCCCTATGCCTCGCGCCAAAACCACCGCACCACACACATACCACACCCTATGACCACACCTTCCATACCTCAGCCACATCCCACGCCATGCCCACACCCCACAGACTTCTCTCTCTTCCATCGCGTTTAATTTCATTTTTGGCGTGATTTTTAAGGATTTTTCGCCCATTTTAGCCAAAAAATCGGTCGACAAATAGGATTAAAATACCCGTATGGGAGCTGTGTTGACAATTTAAAAAAGATTATTCGCTATAAATAATTAAAATTATTGTATTTTTCATTAAAAGATGGTATAATGAGAGTTCAAAAAACCGGCGTGAGGATGAAATGAGTCATAGAGAAAATATATTGAACAAGGTTGGACGTTTTTTTTATTGTTTTATCTTTTTTCTTTGTTCTTTGGCTCTTATTATACTTGTTTCGATAAGCATTTTTGTGACTGGAACTGAGTTTAAAAACTTAAAACAGTATCATGAACAAATGGATAAATGTGTTTTTGAAACGGGGGATTATTTAAAATGTCGCAAAGGATAATTTTTACCCTCAAAGAAAAGGTAACAAAAGGATATTCCTTATGGATTAACTCTGTTTGGTCTCCGATTCTGTTATTTATCAGTATGTTATTGATATTCTTTACTTTTGTGTTTTTTTTGATGATGTGGCCCGAAAATTCAAAGACATATCATAAATTTATGCAAGAGTGCGTTCAAAAAGAAAAAAATTATAAAAAATGTCTCAGTCAGTGGGATTAAAGGAGAAAAGTGCGATGTTAAAAAAATATAAAAAAATATTTTTATTCTTAGGAGCGTTCTTAGGATATCTTTATTTTATATTTGCAACCGGTCTTTTCTTGGGTTTTCTCATGTTGATGTTATTTGATTTTCAATGGCCGGATAAAGAGGGAGAACAAAAATATTGTTGGCAATTATTAACTCAAAAAATTTGTATTCAAAGAGAAACAACAATTTATGAATTTAAAAATGAAAATTAGGAAAAATTCTTTTTATGAAGTCAACAAAAAAACAAACAATAAAAGACTTATTTTATAACGGATTAAAAATCATAAATCGTTTTTTGATTTTGTTTATTCCTATTTGTTTTTGCAGTATGTTTTTTTTAGACATGGTGACAACCGGGCAACAAAATTATAATGATTTAAGAATGATGATTGTTTTAAAGTCATTATTTATTTTGTTTTATGGTATTTGCCTTTGGATTATCTTTTTTTCTTTCACTAAGATAAGACTTATTCTTCTTTTTGGAAGTATTGTGATTATTATTGCAACGGTTTATTTTTCACCCGATTTAAAGAAAATATACCAACATGGCAAATGTTTGGAAGTGTCAGATTATCCTTGCCCCAAAGGGGTTATTTTAAAAGGTGGCTAAGTTTTTTTGAATAAAATCAAAAACGGTTTAATTTACCAGTTATAAGTCCGTTTTAAATAATGAAGTTCATAACAGCACTGAAAATATTATGTTTTTGGTGCTGTTATTCCATGTCATAAGAGCTATAATAATCACAACTCTTGTCAAAATTTTTTTCATCAAATACAGGCGTATCAAATTCTTTCATTTTATTGCAAGTATATCCAGAACCATCTTTTTCTGAATTTTCAAATTCAAAAAAACATACTCTTCTTTTTTATGCAAGTAATTTTTAATGTTTTATCTAAAGCAAATAATATCAATAAGTTATAACACATTCTTAAAGTTTTACTTAAATGCGATAAATGGGGGAAGCTAGGTATAAATAAAAGGAATCTGTGTATGATATAGAGGGGTTAATATGTAATAAAGTAAGTTATATCTTATTACACCTAAACCTATTTACAATATCACCTCACTTCTTCAAATCTCTTTTTCAAATATATCTCTCTCCACAAGAACTCTCCCTCCAACCACCATACCCCACGCCACACCGCACCTACCACCACACCACCCAACTACCATACCCACCGCCACGCCCACACCCCACAGACTTCTCTCTCTTCCATCGCGTTTAATTTCATTTTTGACCCGAATTTTAAGGATTTTTCGGGATTTTTAAGCCAAAAATCGCCTCATTTTTGCATTTAAACGCGATAAAATATGGACTTCTCGGAATAATTACAGGGAGATAACTTTATATCAATATACAACAAACTCTTAGCACGATCCCCAGGTTTTCCCCACCATACCCCACAACACCGCACGGGCAGACTTCTCCACCCACGCGCGCGCTCTCTCTTTATCGCGTTTAATTTCGTTTTTGACCCGAATTTTAAGGATTTTTGGCGTAAAAAAGACGGAAAAACGCTAAAATTTAGGTAAAAATAGCTCCAAATTTGCATTTAAACGCGATAAATAGAGAGAAATTATAGAGGGTAGGTCGGGAGTTTCGGGGGGAGATAGAGAGGGGGTTTGGAGTTTGGGGCGTTATTCATTTTTTTAGGTTTAAACGAGGGAAAAAAATATCTTGCAAATAATGAGCTGATATGATAGTTTTTTAATTGACGGGATTTGCCCAATCCTGTCAATGGGAATCGACACCCATTAACACTATGGGCAGTTGGTAGTTTTTTATCTACTAAATGCTAAAAGGGCATCCACTTGCAGTAGGAGTGTTTTTATTCACATCTTATGGGGTGGGTGCCTGCCAAATAAGGCATCTTGCCTCAATAGGCAGGGCTATTTTTCATAGTGTTAATAGTGTCGAACACCCACCCACCATTTAAGGTGGGTTTTGTGTTAAAAAAATGGAGTTGTTCATGACACAAATGACCCGAATTTTTGTTTTTTTTCTCACATTTTTTATTTGTTTATCCGCCTTAGCCGGAGGAAATGAAAAAATAAGGAGCTTTCATAAAGCCAAACAAGAGGTGTTAAAAATTCACTTGGAAGAGCCCTATACATTTTATTGCAAGGCATTGTTTTTTGAAGATAAAAGATTGATTTTGCCGGAAGGCGTTGTTATTCAAAAATATAAAAATAGAGCAGATAAGATTGAGTTTGAACATATTGTGGCGGCAGAAAATTTTGGTAGATTTTTTCATGAATGGCGAGAAGGTCATGCTTCTTGTGTTGATTTAAAAGGACGGGCGTTTAAAGGGCGCAAATGTGCCCTAAAAGTATCAAAAATTTTTCGGTTGATGTATTTTGATATGCATAATTTGGTCCCCGTCATCGGGTCGATTAATGCGATGAGGTCAAATTTTAAATTTACTCAATTTGAAAAAAAGGTCCAAAATTCATTTGGGGTTTGCCCGATGAAAATCGAAAATAAAAAAGTTGAACCCCCAGTTTGGACACGTGGTCAAATTGCGAGAACACATCTTTATTTTGAGGCAGAATATAAGATTTTTCATTTAAGTGAGAGTCAAAGAAAATTGTTTTTATCGTGGCATAAAATGTATCCGCCCACTTCATTTGAGTGTGAAAGAAATCGAAAAATTGCCAAAATTCAAGGGAATTTTAATCACTTTACAAAAGAGTCTTGTGAAATTTATAATATTTAATAATATCAATAAGTTATAGTGTATTCTTAAAGTTTTACTTAAACGCGATAAATGGGGAATTTAGGGGTAAATAAAAAGAAATCTGTGTATGATATAGAGGAGTTAATATATATAATATGATGGGTTTAAAATGTATGATATAGAGGGGTTAATATGTAACAAAATCAGCGATAAAAAAACACCTGCACTCATGAAGAGGCAGGTGCTTTTTATTTGTTTAGCATTATTCTTGATTTTTATATAAAGAAATAATTTGATTGATTGCTTTTTGATTTACTTTAAATTTCAATTTTGTTAAATAATCATTGAACACGGCTTCATCCAAAGCAGCGGCTGAGAATTGCATTTCGCTTGTTTTAGTGGAAGTCAAATCAATTTGGGATTGGCTAAAATCCGGTTTTTGAATGCTGTCAACAACCAAGATAACCGCCCCTTGATTATTTGGAGCCAAAACAAATGTTGCTTTTTTCAGACCGGATTCTTGAGTGAATATTTGTTTTAAATGCGGTTGTAACAACTCTGTTGCATTCGTTCTTGTTAAGGCGGTTACTTTTTCAAGCTTAAATGAGCCTTCCGGTGCCTTTTCAAGGGCGCTAAGCGGTGTCCCATTCTTTGCTTTATTGGTTAAAGCTTCAACAACTTTTTCAAAGTTTTCCTTTTGTTTTTCGGATGTAAATAATTTTTCAACATCCCCTTTGACTTCATTGAACGGCTTGGCTCCAACCGGATCAATTTCAACCACTTCGCCAATCAAATATCCGTTATTATGTTCGATTAAGGATGAAATTTCGCCTTGCTTTAATGTAAAACTTCTTGCATAAGGGCAGGGGTTACCATTGTGTTAATTGTGCCGTTTTTATCTGTTCCTGCAACATCAAGAAGCGGTAATTCCTTTGTTTCAAGCGATAAAGAGGCAGCGGCTTCTTGTAAAGATTTTCCTTCGCCTAATAAATCTTCTAATTGACGGGAAATTTCAGCTAACTTATCGTAGGCTTTGTTATTAATAAGCATTTTTTTAATTTCAGCTTTGACCATATTTTCATCGGCTTTGACGGCTTCTTTAATATCTTTAATATAAAAAACTTGCCATCCTAAACTTGTTTCAATCGGTTGAGTGATATGTCCTTTACCGGCTTTAAAAACAGGTTCTTGTAACGCTTCGGAAAGTTGATTTTTTTGAGTCATCCCGAAATAGGTTGATTCTTTTTCCTGTCCGAGAGAGAGGGCTTTTTCTTCAAAATTTTCAGCTGTCAGATATGTTAAAGCCTGGTCAGCTTCTTCTTTTGTTTTGAAAAGAATTTGCAACAGTTCTCTTTCTTCTTGTTGGTCATATTTTGATTTTTCAAATTCAAAATTTTGAGCAATTTCTTCATCTGTTACGGGAATGAATTTTTCCATTAAAGCCGGCGTCAGCTCCAATAATTTGATTTTTCTGAATTCCGGTTTCATGAAGTTTTCACTGTATGCTTCATAATAATTTGATAAATCCTCTTCTGAGGGGCGTTCCGTTATTTTTAAATCACTTGGCTTTAAAAATAAAGCGCTGACGTTTCTTGTTTCATTTAAAGATAAGTAAGCAAGGGTGCTGATCGGCGTAGGGGCATAAGATAAATCGCTTAATGTATCCGTTAAGTGATTATAAGCCAATACATCTTTTAATTGATAGGCAAGACCTGTTTCGGAAAGACCTCTTTGAGATAAAAAGGCATAAAAAATATTTTTATCAAAATTGCCGAGAGCATCTTTAAAAATAGGATTTGTTTCAACATATTTTTGAACGGCTTCATTTGAAGCAGAAAGCCCTAAATCTTCTCTGATTTGATATTTGACCAGATTATTAATTTCTTCTTGAACAACTTTTTGTAATAAACCGATTTCCAAGGCTTGAGCCGGTGAAATATATTTTCCGCCGATTTGAGCGGATAAATTTTTGCGTTCTTGGTCAAAGCGTTGGGCAATTTGTTGTAAAGAAACAGAATGTTTTCCAACGGTTATGGCATCATTATTATACATATTTAAATTTGTTATCCCGCCAAGACCCCAAAAGGCCATCATGCTGAGGGCTAAGAATCCTAAAATAATTTTTGCGACCCAAGAATTGCCGAGTTTATTAAAAAAAGTAATCATTTTTGTTTTCCCATTTTCGTTAACGATAAACTTGATTGTTAATATGAAAAATATCAACAATCGTGCTAAAATTTATATAACACTTTTTTTGTTTTTGCAAGCGCTTTATCAAGGCCTTTTTATTTTTGATGCATCTTGTCTTGAATAAGGGAAATGGCTTCTTCTAAGGAGGGAATAGTGTCTTTTTGCTTAACGGAAGCCATAATCTTTTTCCACTTTACATAAGGACCATATCTCCCGATTTGATAAGTGATTTTATCATCTTGCCATTTGCCGATATCTTTAGATTTTGATTTTTCTTTTGCTTGAGATAAAAGCGCCATAGCTCTATCAAAATCAATGGTTAAGATATTATCTTCGCTTGTTAAAGATTGATAAGTTGTTCCTCTTTTGATAAACGGCCCGAATTTTCCAAGGCCGGCTTCAATCGGCTCATGGGTTTTAGGGTCATTTCCCAAAATGCGGGGGAGGGAAAGAAGTTGCAAAGCTTTTTCAATATCAATTGATTGAGGATCCATGGATTTTGGAATGCTTGTTCTTTTAGCGTCTTTTCCTTCAGCAAGTTGCACATACCAGCCGTATGGACCTTTTTTTAAAGAAACATCAAGTCCGGCGGCATTTTTGCCCAGAATTGTTGATTGTTTTTCATCCGCAGAAACTTCAATAATTTTTCCGTTTTCATCAATTTGAGGCGGTGTAATTGAGGCAAATTGTTTTGTATATTTGCAATTCGGATAATTTGAACACCCGATAAAAGCACCGAATCTGCCAATATGAAGGGCAAGTTTACCATTTTCACAATCAGGGCATTTTCTTGACTCTTCAGTCGGAAAAAGTTGTTTTTCAAGCGTTTTTGAAACGGTTTCCAAAATATCCGTCATTTTGGAAGGAACGGCCTTAACCGTTGCATCAAAGGTGCTCCAAAAATCATTTAAAACACTTTTCCATTTTAAAGCGCCTTGAGTAATTTCATCAAGTTTATTTTCCATTTGCGCCGTATAATCATATTGCACATAGGTGTTAAAATAATTTTCCAAAAAGGCGGTCACAATTTTGCCCCGATCTTCAGGGATAAATTTTTTGGCGACCAACTTAACATAGGCGCGTTCTTGTAAAACGGAAAGAATCGTTGCATAAGTGGACGGGCGCCCAATGCCGAGTTCTTCCAATTTTTTAACCAAACTGGCTTCCGAAAAACGAGGAGGGGCTTCGGTAAAATGTTGCTCTGTTTGAATGTCCTCAATTTTTAATGAATCAGCTTCATTCATTGACGGCAACATTTTTTCATCATCTTCTTGGTTTTTATCATCCACATCTTCTTTATAAACCTTAATAAAGCCTGCAAAAGCAATTGTTTGGCCCGTGGCTCTTAATTGTGCAGAGCCGTCTGAGGCTAAAATATCAATGCCGACTTTATCTAAAACAGCGCTTTGCATTTGACTGGCAATCGTTCTTTTCCAGATAAGTTCATAAAGCTTTCTTTGATCAGGTGATAAATGAGCGGCGATTGATTGCGGTGTGCGCATCACATTTGTCGGGCGAATGGCTTCATGGGCTTCTTGCGCATTCTTTGAGTTATTTTTATAAATTCTCGGGCTTTCAGGTAAATAATCTTTCCCATATTCTTTTTCAATAAGCTCACGAATGGCTGTAACCGCTTCGGTTGAAAGGGCAACACTATCCGTTCTCATATATGTAATCAAACCAACGGTTTCTCCGCCGATATCAACCCCTTCATAAAGGTTTTGAGCCAGTTGCATGGTTTTTTTAGCGGAAAAACCTAATTTTCTGGAAGCTTCTTGTTGAATGGTCGAAGTGGTAAAAGCCGGTGCCGGATTTCGTTTTGTTTGCTTTCTTTCAATAGCTGAAACGCTAAAAGAGGCTTTTTGAACGATTTCTTCCGCTTCTTTTGCCGTTGTTTGATTATTTAAATCAAATTTTGAAAGTTTTTCGCCTTTTAAATGTGTTAGTTTCGCTGAAAATGTTTCGTTACTCGGCGTGGATAAAAGCGTTGTGATAGACCAATATTCTTGAGGCACAAAGGCGGTAATTTCATCTTCTCTTTCACAAACAAGGCGAAGGGCAACAGATTGAACTCTTCCGGCCGATTTTGCCCCGGGGAGCGAGCGCCAAAGCAGTGGTGAAATTGAAAATCCGACCAAATAATCAAGCGTTCTTCTGGCTAAATAAGCATCAACCAGTTGCATGTCAATTTCTCTTGGATTTTTGATGGCCTCTAAAATGGCATTTTTGGTGATTTCATGAAAAACAACCCGATGAATGGGCATTGTGTCGGGCAATTTTTTGCGTCTTTTTAATTCTTGAACCACATGCCATGCAATCGCTTCTCCTTCGCGGTCAGGGTCGGAAGCCAAATATAAGGCATCAGCTTTTTGCAATGCTTTAATCATTTCACGAACGGTTTTTTCGCCTCTGGCCTGAACTTCCCAATCCATCGCAAAATCTTCATTGGGTCGGACCGAGCCTGTTTTGGCCGGAACATCTCGAATGTGCCCGAAGCTGGCCATGACCAAATAGTCTTTACCCAAATATTTATTAATCGTTTTTGCTTTTGCAGGAGATTCCACGATAACAAGTTTCATTCTTTATCCCATTCATTATTATAAATAAGCGCAACATATTGTCCGGCAAAGCGTTCAATTTTACCGGCGATTTCTAATTCCATTAATATAGTATTGACGATATAAGGCGCAAGGCCGGTTTCTCTGATTAAAACATCAACATGAGTTGCTTGCGGTGAAAGTTTTTCTAACAAAGTTTTTCTTGCTATATCAAATTCAGAGTCTTCAACCTTAAGCGCCAATGCCTCCATTTGCTCGGATTTGATGTATGAATCAAAAAATTTAAACGAGGTTTCGCTGTCAATGACGTTTAAGATATTTTCAGCCGAAGAAACAAGATGCGCTCCGTCTTGAATCAATTGATTCGGCCCCGCTGCTCTTGAATCAAGAGGAGAGCCCGGTATGGCAAAAATTTCTCTTCCTTGCGATAACGCTTCTTTTGCCGTAATTAAAGAGCCGGACATTAAACTGGCTTCAACAACCAATGTGCCGTAGCTAAGTCCTGAAATAATGCGGTTACGACGAGGGAAGGCCGAGGGTGTCGGTCTGCTTCCAAAAGGTAATTCACTGATTAATAAACCGCGTTCTTTGATTTTATCATAAACAATTTGATTTTCTTTCGGATAAAGAACGTCAACCCCCGTTCCAAGAACCGCAATGGTTGACCCTTCTGAAGAAGTATTCATTAAGGCGCCTTCATGGGCGGCTTTATCAATCCCTTTTGCTAAGCCGGAAACAACGGTAACATTTTTAAGCGCCAAATCATAAGCAATTTTTTTTGCAATTGAAATCCCGTTTAAGGACGCATTTCTGCTTCCGACAATGGAGATGCTTTTTTGCTTTAACAAATTTTTATTGCCCCAAAGAAATAAAACAGGCGGGGCACTGTCAATAAATTTTAAAAGTTCCGGATATTCGTTATCGGCCAAAAATAAAATTTGGGCTCCTGTTTTTTGAGCCATTTCCATTTGCTCATGCACCAAAGAATCCGGCGCTAATTTGATAACTCTTTTAGAAGATTTAAATTTAAAATCTAAAATGTTTTCAACAGCTTGATTCGCGGTTTTAAAGTGTTTGATGAGCTCTTTAAATGTGATCGGACCCACATTTTGGCTGAGCGCTAACTTTAAATAAGCAAAACGTTCCTTTGAGTTCATCTATTTTAAGCCTTTCGTTTTAATTTTATTTTGCTTTCTTCGCCTTTTAAAATCCGTTTAATGTTTTCTTTGTGGCGGTAAACAGAAAGAATGGCCAATCCTAAGTAAATTAAGGAAAGAATGGGTGTTTCAAAAAATAAAGCATAAACGGGTGCTAATGCAAGAGCTGTTAAAGCGGAAAGAGAAGAATATTTAAACGTAAAAGCCATAAACAACCAGGTGAGGGCCGTTAAAACGCCGACAAGAGGGGTCATTGCAATCATTAATCCTAAAGTGGCGGCTACACCTTTTCCTCCTTTAAATTTCAACCAAATCGGATAATTATGCCCGATAATGGCGGCAACGCCCGATAAAACGCCGATAACTTCACTTTGAGAGAGATATTTAAATAATAAAGCCATAAGAGCGGCTTTACCGGCATCTAAAATGAGTGTCAACAAGGCTAAATCTTTGCGCCCCGTTCTTAAGACATTTGTTGCCCCGATATTGCCGGATCCGATTTTTCTGATATCTCCCAAGCCGGCTGCTTTGGTTAACACTAATCCGAACGGAATGGAGCCGATTAAATACCCCATTAATAATGCGAAAACAGATATAATCATTTTAAAAAACCTCCTTAAATCTTTCTTCTTTTACATAAAATACGATAAAAAGGCAAGAAAAAAATATTTTAATTGGCACAAGCTGCATCTATAATTTGCATTTGAACCTTTGTGTTGCCCTTCCATGTATCCTTTTTAAGGGTTCCTGCAACATGGATATAAATTTTTTCTTTATTGAGCAGTTTATGGCCTAATTCCGTGTCAACGGCTCTAAAGGCAATGGCGTTGATATATTTGCCGGATTTTGAGGAAAGAACACAAGCGATATGCCCGTTTTTTAAGATGGTTGTTTTGCTGATGAGCATATCTTTTAAAATGAAAACAGGTTCGGGATTGGCCTCTCCGAATGGGGAAAGTAATAAAATTTTATCCATTAAATCAACGCTCACACTTTGCGCATCCAAAACAGCATCAATTTCCAAAAGACTGCCGTCATTTGCAATCATATCTTTTCTGATATTTTCTTTTAAATAGTCTTTAAAAGCTTGCAAATTTTCTTTTTTAAGAGAAAAACCGGCCGCCATGGGGTGTCCGCCGCCACGGCTTAAAATCCCCAGTTGAATGGCATTCATCACAAGCGTTCCCAAATCAACGCCTTGAACGGATCTTGAAGAGCCTTTGATTTCATCTTCTTCAATGCTTAAAGCAAAAACAGGCAAATTATATTTATCTTTTAATCGGCCGGCAACAATTCCGACAACGCCTTGATGCCAGTTTTCGCCTTCAACAACAATAAAAGGTGTGGCAAGTTCTTTGGATTCAACTTGTTCGATGGCTTCAAGTAAAACAGCTGTTTCAATTTCTCTTCTGGTTAAGTTTAAAGCTTCCAATTCTTGAGCCAAAACACCGGCTTTAATCGGATCAGAGGCTGAAAGCAAGTGCATACCGATATCTGATTTGCCGACACGTCCGCAAGCATTGATTCTGGGGCCGAATATATATCCTAAGTGATATGCGGAAGCAGGTTCTGATAAGTTAACAAGTTGAGATAACGCTTTTAAACCCAGATTATTTTGGTTTTGCATTTGTTTTAGACCGGTTTTAACAAAAAGCCGGTTCACACCTTGAAGGCGAACAACGTCACAAACAGTTCCAAAGGCAACTAAATCTAAATATTTGATTAAATTAGGTTCTTGTCTTTCCTTATAAAATCCTTTTTCCCTTAAAATCGTGTTTAAAGCAACGCTGAATAAGAAAACCACGCCGACAGCAGCCATATAATGACAAGGATGATCGGGATTTTCATCTAACCGTTTCGGGTTAACAATCGCATAAGCATTCGGATATCTTTTTTCATCGGCATCATGGTGATCCAAAACAATCACATCCAATCCGAGATTTGTTCCTTCTTGAATGGGGTCAAAAGCGGTCATACCGCAATCAAGCGTGGCAACAACCGAGCATCCCTTTTTGTGATATTCATGCATTTTGCTGGCGCTTGGACCATATCCGTCTTCTCGATCGGGGATATAGGTATAAACTTGAACGCCGAGTTCTTCTAAAAACATTTTTAAAAGAGCGGTTGAAGTTGCCCCGTCAACATCATAATCCCCCATTAAGCCGATTGGCTCATTGTTTAAAATAGCCTCAGCCATTCTTTTGGCGGCTTTTTCCATATCTAAAAGGGAAAAGGGATTGGGGAGATTATTTTTCAGCGTCGGATATAAAAATGTTCCGACCTCATCCAAATTTTTAATTCGGGCAGATAAAATTTTTGAAACAATATCTGGCAAATCATATCGTTGCGATATCGCCAAAGCCAATCTTTCATCAATATTTTTATAAACCCACTTTAAACCGTTAAACGAACTTTCGACACCTAAAACACTCATACCTGGACCTTTATTTTTTCTTTTTAATTACTTTATCGCGATTTAAACGAAAAATCAAGAAAAAATAAAATAATTGTGCTTGCATTGGGTTTTATTTTTGTTTATACTCATAAAACAGAGAAATAACGTTAAAGGGGATTTTATTATGACACAAAATATTTTATTTGTTGCAAGTGAAATGACTCCGTTTGTTAAAACAGGAGGGTTGGGAGACGTTGTTGGCGCTTTACCGAAAACATTGGCTGAGGCGCATCATGTAAATATAAAAGTGATTATTCCGCTTTATTCTTGTGTTGATTATCAAAAATTCGGGCTTTACCGCGTGATGCAGGGAAACTGTGTTGCCATGGGGAATTGTCAGGAATTTTTCAGCGTTCACCGCTCCGATTTTGTTCCGGGGGTTGAAACTTATTTTATTGAATTTAATAAATATTTCGGAAGACCTGTTTGGCGTCAACATGGCATTTATGATGATTGCGGATCGCATCAGGAATATCAAGATAATGCCTATAGATTCTCATTTTTTTGCAGAGCCGCGCTTCAAACGGCAAAAGATATGAACTTTAAACCGGATGTTATTCATGTTCACGATTGGCAAACCTCATTAATCCCTTATTATTTAAAACATGACAATGATCCGTTTTTCTATGGAACGAAAAGTTTGTTAACTTTGCATAATTTGCCGTATCAAGGTCGTTTCGGATCGGATGTTGTGCCGTATGCAAAAATTGAGTGGAGAGATTTCCATGCCGGTGCCTTTGAAGATTACGGCCGAATCAACCTTTTAAAAGGCGGTATTCGTTTTGCCGATAAATTAAATACGGTTTCTCCGAATTATGCCAAAGAGATTTTAACACCGGAATATGGGGCAGGGCTTGATTTTCTTTTAAGAGAGCGTCAAGGCGATTTGGTCGGTATTTTAAACGGGATTGACACAAAACTTTGGAATCCTTCAAAAGATTTGATTATTCCGAAACGATATACTTTTGAAAACTTTGAAGAAGCCAAAAAGTTAAATAAACGCGAATTAAGAAAAGAGTTCGGGTTATCTCAAGATGACTATAAACCGATTTTTTCAATGGCGGTTCGGTTAACGGAGCAAAAGGGCGTTAAAATGTTAACCGAATGTTTGGAACCGGTGTTGCAAACAATGCAATGTCAAGTGGCTATTATGGGCAATGGTGACAGTTGGATTCAAGATTATTTATCCTCCTTACCGAATAAATATCAAGGGCAAATCGGTGTGAAAATCGGATTTGATCAGGAAACGGAGCATTTAATGGATGCGGGATCTGATTTTTCTTTGGTTCCGTCCATTTATGAACCATGCGGATTAAAGCAAATGGTCAGCCAAACATACGGCGCTTTGCCGATTGGTCGGGCAACCGGTGGGCTGGATGACACGATTTTTAACTATAACGAATCTTATGGCGTTGGCACGGGATTTAAGTTTAAAGATATTTCATCAAGAGCGCTTTATAATACAATCGGTTGGGCAAATGCAACTTATTTTGACCGACCGGGGCATATTCAATCGCTGACAAAAATGGCGATGAAACAGGATTATTCTTGGGACAGATCGTCAAAAGAATATAAAGATTTATATCAAAAATTATCAGGAGTATATTAATGCAAAAAATATCAGTTGCAATTGTTGGTTGGGGGAATGTCGGACGTGGATGTAAAAGAGCCATTGCGGAATGTTCTGATTTAGTGTTAGCCGGAGTTGTTCGCCGGGCTTCTTCATTGAAATATGAAGATCCTGATTTAGAAAATACGGTTGTTGTTTCCGATATCAGAGAGCTTGAAAATGTTGATGTGGCGATTTTATGTATTCCGTCACGCGAAGTCCCTGAACGGGTGAAACAATATCATGAACTTGGGATTTCAACGATTGACAGTTATGATGAGCATTTAAATATTGCTTCTGTCAGAAGAGACTTGGATATTTCCGCAAAATCAAAGAAAGTTGTTTCGATTATCGGCGCCGGTTGGGATCCGGGCACCGATTCGGCAATCAGAGCCATTATGAAGCTTGTTTCGATTACCGGTTACGGGACAACGACTTTCGGTGGCGAAAACGGTGGGCGCAGTATGGGTCATACCGTTCAAGTTAAGCAAATTGAAGGGGTGAAAGATGTGGTTGCTTTAACGCTTGCCAACGGTCGCGGAAAGCAAAAAAGAAAAGTTTATTTAGAGCTTGAAAAAGGCGCGGACTTAGCTGTTGTTGAAAAAGCAATCCTTTCAGATCCATATTTTAAAAATGACCCGACAGAAGTTATTGAAGTTAAAAATATTAATAAATATAACACATTAAATCATTCTGTCTGTTTGGAAAGAACCGGCATGCAGGTCAATCAAAAATATGAAGCAGAAGGGGTCAATCCGGAATTTACGGCAAATATCATGGTTTCATGTGCAAGAGCTTGTATGAAGGCTTATTTGGATGAAGATTATGGGGCTTATACGTTTATTGAACGTCCGCTCATTGATTATTTGCCTGGCGTTACAATAGATGAAAAATTGGAAATTTATTAAAAACATTTTTTCATTCTAAAGTAAAAAACTGCTTGACTTTTAAAGTTTTTTTTTGTAAAATACCACACATTCCCTGAGAATGCGGGTGTTAACAACGGGTTAGGGCCACGCTTTGGCAATTCGGTCAAAGACTATCGGGGACAACAAGGGGTTTTTGTTTTCTTCTTTTACAAAGGCTCCGGCTAATAAGAAAGGTATATTATGTCAAAAAGATTAAGTTCAAAATTTAAAATTGATCGTCGTTTAGGCGTTAACCTCTGGGGTAAAGCAAAAAGCCCTGTTGAAAAAAGAAATTATGGTCCGGGTCAACACGGTGCTAACCGTAAAAAATTAACGGACTATGGCGTTCAGTTGCACGCTAAACAAAAATTAAAAGGTGTTTACGGCAACGTTTCTGAAAAACAATTACGTAAATATTATGCTGAAGCTGTTCGTCGTAAAGGCGATAGCTCCGAAAACTTGGTTGGTATTTTGGAAACACGTTTAGATTCAGTTGTTTACCGCATGAAATTTGTTCCGTCTGTTTTTGCTGCTCGTCAGTTTGTAAACCACGGACATGTTCTTGTAAATGGTAAAAAAGTGAATATTCCGTCATACTTGGTCAAACCGGGTGATGAAATTTCAATCCGTTCAAAAGCAAAAGAAATGGCTTTGGTCATTGATGCTTTGGCTGCTACGGATCGCGAAGTTCCTGAATATATGGAAGTTGATGCAAAAGCCGGAACAGGTAAATTTATCCGCGTTCCTCAATTGGCTGATATTCCGTATGCAACTCAAATGGAACCGAACTTGGTTATCGAATTCTATTCTCGTTAAGGAAACTTGTTTTTAAAAAAAAGCCGTTCGTTTGGACGGCTTTTTTTGTATTTGAATTTAAGTAAAAAATGTTTTTTTCGGTGTTTTTTTATATGTGAAATTTGAATGTATTTTTTTTAAATTAAATCAAGCTTATGGAGAGTGATGTTATTATGGGGAATAAAATAAGGTTTGGATATCGAAAAAATAAATTATTTTGTGGAAAAAAAATAAGTAAAAATATGTTTTTAGGTTATTTTTTTTGTTTTTTTTACTTTAAAACCCATTGAAAATATTTAATAAAAATGTATATTTTGTTTTTGTCGAAAAAAATACAAAAAAAAGATTGATTTTTTGAAAAATAACTTTTAAGATGAATTTAAATCCTGTTGTGGGAATAAACTTG
>JAFXIF010000025.1 GCA_017533325.1 Alphaproteobacteria bacterium | reverse complement strand
TATATCTTCTGACCCCGTTTTCAACGACGGTTAGTTCATTCTCTATTTCTTTGCGATATTCTTCACGCTCTTTTTCAATTAACTCATATTCTTTATCGTCAGTGTTAAATGACTCCTGCGCTAAAACGGGCATTGCGCTCCCAAAAAAACTAAACAACATCAAACCCAAAACAACTGCTTTTTTCATGTTTAATTCTCCTTTAAATTGAAGGATAAAATGTTTTTTGCCCTCTGTCAAGATTGAGCGGGCATATATTTTATCACCCGAAAGTTAATTAAACAACCGATAAAGAAAGAGGCTCAAGAATTTCTTGAGCCCATATCTCCACTAAAACAACCCGTTCAAAATATCTTTTTGTTTTTCGGTTTCCTTGGCTTTTTTCCTCAAAGTTGAGTAAATTTCCTCGCCTTGTTTACGTTCATTAGCGTCCATTTCCGCTTCAATGGCGTTAATGGCATTTTGAATGGTTAAATTCAAGGTATCTTTTGAATTATCTTGAGCCGTTTTCAACCAAGCATAACATTGTGACGGTCTTGGCGCATCCACACCTTTTCCCTCGCAATAACATTTTGCCAACTGATATTGCGCATAAGGGTCGCCCTCTTCCGCGCCTTTTCGATACCAATTTACGGCCGCCACTTCATTTTGGAAACGACTTCTGAGCAAATCGCCATAATAAGCATAGGCCGCCGTTTCGCCTTTTTTAACCGCCTCATTCACTTTCTTTTCAATTTCGGACATATCTTTTGAAATACTGGCTTCAACAATCATATCCGGAGAAATGGAATATTTTCGACCGTCCGTTAACAAAACTTCCCCTTGCGCCAACATATTTTGAACGGATTCCGGATCATTAAAGCCATTGATGACAGGCGTCGGGATCAGCAATAAATCATTTTTCGGAACGGATTTTTCCGGCGGAATCGGACGCCACTCACGCGCTCTTCGTTGCATTTGCATCACAACTTCTTTCTTCTTAATCTTATTCACCAACTCATCGCGTTTTTTCATCGCATCACGGCCGATTTCATCTTCAGCATTATAAGCCGCCAAAATGCTATACCAAGCATAAGCATCGCCCGGATTAGCCAACGGGCCCTTTGAAGCGCGTAACTCCGCTAATTTAACTTGAGCCATCACATATCCTTGACGGGCCGAACGACTCATCCATTTTAAAGCGTTTTCAAAATCTTGCGGTGTGCCCCACCCTAAATAATAATGAACACCTAATTTATATTGAGCACCGGCATGCCCTCTTAACGCACTCATCAAATAATAACCGAATGAGCTTTGATAATTTTTTTCAACATCTTTTCCCGTGGCAAACAATTCGCCCAATTGATAAAGGGCATCCGCTTGACCGGCATAAGCAGCTCTTTTTAAATAACGAAGACCCGTTTCAAACCTTGGATCAGAGGCATCTTTTGCTTCATCTAACAAAATTTGAGCCAACTCATACGCCGCATCAATATTATAAGCGCTTTCCGCCTTTTTATAATATTCCACAGCCATGGATAAATCTTTTGGAACGCCCTGACCTTGCGCATACATTTTTCCCAAATAATAATAAGCCGTTGCATCGCCTTCGTCCGCCAAATAAGAAAACTCAGCAAAAGCTTGATCGTAACGATTGATTTTATAAGCCGTTAAAGCTTCCGTTAAACCGGCAAAAGCCGTTGATGAAAGCAAAAATGAAAAAATTGCAACTGACAAAGAAAAACGTTTCATATTTCCTCCAAAAAATTAATCTTTTTTTTAAGAATAACACATTCTTTTTAACTTGTAAATCATTTTATTTCAAATAATTTTGCGGATTAACCACCTTTGTTTTATATCTGATTTCAAAATGAAGTTGAGGCGATTTAACATTACCGGTTGCCCCGACAAGCGCGATATTTTGGCCTTTTTTAACTTTCTGCCCTTTTTTAACAAGCAACTTTTGATTATGAGCATACGCCGTCAACCATCCGCTTTTATGCCGAATAAGAATCAAATTGCCATATCCTTTAAGCCCGTTTGACGCATAACCGATAACGCCTTCTTCCGCCGCTTTCACATAAGTTCCTTGTTTTGCTTTAATGTTAATACCATCATTTTGCTGACCTTGGGCATTGAGTCCGAATTTAGCCACAACCGGCCCTTTCACCGGCCATGCAAATTTCTTTTTTCTTTGCCAATATGGGATTTTTGCGCTGGACCTTGCAACCCCTTTACTTCTTGATTGTGGCGTGTTTTTCACCTGAAGTGGCGTTTCTTTTTGATTATTCAACCGTTTTTCTTCAGCCAATGTCTTGGCTCTTGATGAAGATAGGGGTTTTCCTTTTTGATTGGAAGAAGCGGTTAAAACATCATCCACATCCCTGATTTTCAAACGTTGCCCCAAATGAATGGTGTAAGGCGCTTTAAGCTCATTCATTTTCGATAATTCATGTACACTCATTTGATATCGTTTGGAAACATTGTAAAGCGTATCTCCTTTTTGAACAACATGAGTTTTTGGTTGCGGGATTTTAAGCTTTTGTCCGACTTTTAAGGTATAGGGCTGTTTTAAATTATTTTCCTTAATCACCGCCCGCATGGATAAATCATTTTTTTTACTGAGAGAATAAAGCGTATCCCCTCGTTTCACATATAAAAACTCGCCATCCGAATGATATCCGTGACACCCGAATAAAAAAGTGCACAACAAAATTAAGCATGAAAAAAGGGCCCTATTTTTCTTCATAAATTTTATCATAGACCCTTTATTTTTAAATTGCAACCATTATTTTTTATTGATTACTCTTTAACCCATTAAAACTTTTAAAGATTTTTTTGCATCAATTTTAACAAAAATTTTTCTATTCTTTGATATGGATGCATCTCATTCTTTTTAAACACTCTTCTCTCTCAACCCTCGATTTTCCCTCACACAACTCTCGACCACTCCACCCCCGACCTACGCCAACCTACACTCCTCCACTCCAC
>JAFXIF010000024.1 GCA_017533325.1 Alphaproteobacteria bacterium | reverse complement strand
ATCAACAAAAACAATGCAAGGCGCTTCTTTTTTGGCTTGTTCAAACATATCACGAACCCGAGAGGCACCGACCCCCACAAACATTTCAACGAAATCAGATCCGGAAATGCTGAAAAACGGAACATTTGCTTCGCCGGCAATAGCTCTTGCCAACAATGTTTTACCGGTTCCCGGAGGGCCGACAAGTAAAGCGCCTTTTGGAATTTTTCCACCCAATCTTTGGAACTTTATCGGCGCTTTCAAAAAGTCAACAATTTCTTGCAGTTCTTGTTTAGCTTCCTCAATTCCGGCAACATCATTAAAAGTCACTTTGTCTTTGCCTTCTAACAATTTGGCTTTTGATTTACCGAAACTCATTGCTTTTCCATTACTTGACGCCATCTGTTTCATCATCATAATCCAGATACCTGCAAAAAGCAAAATCGGAGCCCATGAAATTAATGCCATAAACCAACTTGATTCTGATTCAGGCGGTAAAGCTTTAATTTTAACGTTATGCTCTTTTAAAACTGGCATAATTCCTGCTTCTAAAGGCATATATGTTTTAAATGACCCTGTTTTTTGAAATTCACCGGTAATTGATTGGCCTTGAATTTCAACAGATTTGACGTCATCTTTCTCAACGGAGCTTAAAAATTCGCTATATGATAATTCAATTTGTTTAGCTTTATTTGGATCCGGAAATGAAAAGGTTCCAAGCAAAACCATTGAAACAAAGAAAACAAGCCAAAAAACGGCTGTGTTCGACTTTTTTTTCATTTAAACTTTCCTTTTTTAATCTTTTTTAATCATTTTAATAAAAATATGATAATCTGAGGTTTCTTTATACTCAATCTTAACAATATTTTCAAGTTCTTTTTCTGCCTCAAAAAACGGAAAACTTTGTTGAACCAAATACGGAACGTTTTTTTTGCGTTTTATAGGAGCACTTGCCTTTATCGTTCCATTCAATTCCGAGCACACATCAAAACCACCCCATTGATATATTTTTCCCTTTTTAATTTTTAAAGATGGAGGCATTGTTTTAGGTTCTTTAGAAATAAAAATCCCTCTTTTATGCGGAATAATCAAACAAGAAGCCAAACTCATTTTTTTTATATCACCCAAAACAACTCGTTCCAAAAGCTCAAGCGAAATCATTTTATCGCTTTTCCCAATACGCTTCAACAATGCATCCATAACCTTGATTTTAATTTCATCCGGCAATAAAAAATACTTTTCTTTATCAACTAAAGCATATCCTTCCGGATAAAACGTCACCCCTTCTTTAATAAAAGTTTCCTGATACCAAAAAAGAGCTTGTGCTGCCCTGTTTAAACGCTTGGTCGAAGATAAAATATTTTTAAGAGGAAGTCCTTTTTCTTCTAAGACAGGTAAAAATTTGCGCCATTTAACCCGCTCAAAACTTTCATCTTCATTCATCGGATCTTTAACCCAATTCAGATTTTTTTGAGAAAGATATTTTTCGATTTCCGATTTTGAAATATCTAAAAAAGGCCGCACTAATAACACACCGTTTCGATAAACTTTTTCCCGCATAGCACTTAACCCTTCAACCGAACTTCCTCTTGCCAAACGAGATAAAAACGTTTCAATTTGATCTTCTTGCTGATGCGCAACAAAAAGAGTTTGAATGTTATTTTTTTTGCAATAATCCGTTAAAAGCTGATATCTGATTGACCGCGCCTGCTCCTCAACTTTTGTTTGCCCGATTTTTTCTTTATTCAACAAAATTTCATGTTGGATACCTTGTTTTTTTAAAAATTTATGAACCTCTTTGGCTTCTTTTGAGCTTTCTTTTCGAATTTGATGATCAACGGTCAGGGCTTTTAATTCAATCCCTTGTTTTTTAGAATACTCATGAAGCATTAACGTTAAACAAAGACTATCGGCTCCACCGGAAACTCCAACAGCTATCCGCTCTTTTAATTCAGGTAACAACTCATGAATTTTTTTTTCAAAATAACTTTCAGTCAGCATCATCTTATTTACACTGTAACTTCTTGGCTTCGGCTTTGGCCCTGTCTTTCAAACGATTATCCGCTTTCGGAAATTCCGTTGCTAAAGATTTAAACGCCGTGCAAGCCTCTTGCTTTTTATTCAGTTTATTCATGGTAAGCCCGAGCTTTAACAAATTATCAGCCGCTTTTGAATTCTTTTTATATTTTGTAAACCCATCAGCAAAAATGCCAACTGCTTGTTCAAAAAGACCGCGAGCATAATAAGTTTCCCCTAACCAATAGTTCGCATTTCCGATCAACGAAGAATTCGGATATTCTTTCATAAATAGAGTAAATGCCTCTTCTGCTTTTTTATAATCGCCTTTTTTCATTATGTTATAAGCTTCATCATAGGCTTCTTTATCATTTTTTTTAGTGCTATTTGAAGCTGTTAAAGAACTTCCTTTATTCTCATTTACCAACATATTAAAGCGCACATCTAAATCAGCATTCATGGTATTTAACCGCTCTTCAAGTTGCTTCTGATTAAATTCAATTTGCTCCATTTTAGCCGTTAAATCTTTCACAACCTGATCTTGCGCAGAAATTCTTGAATAAAGATCTTCTAAATTCCCATCAACAACCGGCAAATTATTTTCAGCCGGCAATAAAATCGGCACTTCTTTTGTTTGATAAACTTTTCGTTGTAACGCGCTTAAATCATTTTCAATGCGCGTTACCTTTTCATTCAGCAAATCAACCTTTAACTCTGCCATTGCAGAAAAAGAAATAAACGAAGAAAACATAAAACAAGATAAAATGATTTTTTTCATAGGGCGTTCCTTTATATAAAAACTCTTCCTTATTTTACAAGGAAGAGTTTTTTTTAACAAGTCTTTTTTTCTAAAGAAAAACTTTTTTAGTAAGCAACCGTTGTTGCATTACGGTTTTTAGCCCAAGCTTCTTCAGTTGAACCCGGAACAACCGGTCTTTCTTTACCGTAAGAAATAATGCGAATACGGTCTGATGAAATACCCTTCATCACTAAGAAACGACGAGCTTCATCAGCGCGGCGTTCACCTAAAGCCAAGTTGTATTCTTCAGTTCCGCGTTCGTCGCAACGACCTTCAATCACAATCAAAACGCGTGGATTTGCTTTTAACCATTCAGCTTGTTGGCTCAAAACAGCTTTTGAATCACCATCCAAAGAAGAACTGTCTAATGCGAAATAAACAACATTTTGATTTGCATCTTTGAATTTTTGTGTCATAGCTGTATCTTGCAAATCGGAAATGTTAACATTATCATTCCAACCGCCTTGACCGTTACCATATAAATCAGCTCCGTCTTTTTGAGAAGCACAAGCACTCAAAAAAGAAACGGCACATACAACTGCAAGTATTCTTTTTAACATTTTTTTCTTCCTTTATTTTAAAATTTTTTAATCATCAGCGACAGAGAAAGCTCTTCCATCCTTAAGGAGTATAAAAAACACAATCACTTTGAAAAGTCAAGATATTTTTTTAAAACAAGCCTCAAAAAATATTGATATTTTTAAAAGAAAATTTTATACTGGCGGTCAATTTTAAACAAAAGGATGAACAAATGAAAAGTATGACAGAGGGAAATCCTCTAAAACTTATTCTTTTATTTATGCTTCCCATTTTACTTGGGAATATTTTTCATCAATTTTATATCCTTTCAGACCTTTTTATTTTAGGCCATTATTTAGGAATCAGAGCTCTGGCTGTTGCGGGAGCCATGACTCCTGTATTCATTATGGCAATTATGACATCTATGGGTTTTACAAACGGCCTTTCAATCATCACAGCTCAACGTTTTGGAGCAAATGATATTAAAAATGTTCGCGCTTCTTTTGCCATCGGCATTGTTTTAAGTTGTTTATTTGCTTTGTTTGTTTTTTCATTTTTAATCTTAAAAATGGACTTGATTTTAAAACTAATGAACGTTCCTGAAGATATTTTTATGATTGTCACAGGTTTATGAGCATTCTTTCTTTCGGCGTTATTGCTATCGTGTTTTATAATTTTTTAGCCGGTATTTTAAGATCCCTCGGAGACAGCAAAACACCGCTTTATTATCTTATTTTTTCATCAGTTTTAAATATTGTTATCAATATATTACTGATTGTGAAGTTTCATTCAGATGTTACCGGCGTTGCAGTTGGCACTTGTGTTGCTCAATTTATTTCTGCATTTTTATGTTTAGGATATATGTTGATAAAATACCCAATGCTTCGGTTAAGAAAAAAGGATTTTTCTTTTGACTTAAAATATATAACAGAGCATTTAAAAATCGCCCTGCCTATGACTGTTCAATTTTCAATTATCGGTCTTGGAGTCATCACCGTTCAAAGCGTTTGCAATCAATTCGGAACAGGAACAATTGCGGCATTTTCAGCTGCAACGCGTATTGAACAATTAGCCACCATGCCTTTATTTTCTTTAGGCCATGCACTCACAACCTATACCGCTCAAAACTTTGGAGCACAACTTTTAAGGCGAATCAGACAAGGCGTTTTGCAATGCTTTGTCCTTGCCTCAGGGACAAGCATTGTTTTGGCTTTACTAGCTTTTATTTACGGCGAAAATTTGGCAATGTTATTCCTAAATAATCCAAGCAAAGAAATCTTATCGCAAGCAACTATGTATATTCAAATCACAACTCTTTTTTACATTTTTCTGGCCCAAATTTTTATTTTCAGACAAGCCTTACAAGGAATGGGTCGCGCAATTATTCCATTAATCTCCGGAATCATAGAATTAATTATGCGCTGGTTTGCTGCTTTTTCATTAGCTGCATATATGGGATATAAAGGTATTTGTTATGCGGGACCAATTGCATGGGTGAGCGCCGCCATCTTTGTTATGATAAGTTATTTTATAGTTATTAAAGGATTTAAGATCTCTCTTTTTGGGCCGTTAAATCAAATATCTTCAATTAAAAAAGAATTAAAAATTCGCATTGAAAAAAGAAAAAAAATATAACTTTCTCATTTTATCCTTGCTTTTTCGTTCAATATGGTGTATAAATTTACAAAAATTAAGGGTGATTAGCTCAGTTGGTAGAGCAGCTGACTCTTAATCAGCGGGCCCAGAGTTCGAGTCTCTGATCACCCACCATTAATAAAAAGAGGATGCTTCTATCCTCTTTTTTTTATGCCTTGATGAGGCCTCAAAAGCCCACAGTTTGCGGGGTTTGTAAGATTCGGTATTTCATTTATGATGTGAGCATATGAACCACCGTTAAGAGATTTTTCATTCAAATCACGAAAAATAGATACTTTTTCAATTGACCTCGTCCAAAACAAAAAACGCCTATTTTAGGCGCTTTTCTCTATCCTCAACCTCGCACCCCATATCCATCACCAGACTATAGTTGCGAACTAAAGGCCACTTGGAGGATAAGGAGCAGATAAAATATAAAAATTTATTTATAATTTATTTCTCAGCTAAAAATATATTTAAATATTAAATTGCTCAATAAATGAATTTAATTTTTCACTTAACATTTCGCGTCTTTTTTGCAAAAAGTCTTCATAACGTTCAATGTTCCATAATTCTTCATCGTCAGGAATACATTGTAACTCTAAAGCATAAGGAAAACGTTGCTTAACTTCTGATAAATATTCATGAGCAGATGTATCGCTTTTTCTCCATCTATTTTCAGAAGCAACGAGTAATTCTCTATTCGTTAGTTCTTGTGCTAATGCATATTTAAACGTAGATGACTTGTCATAACCTGCGTCTCTTAGTTTGGCCCACGGAAAAATATGATCATTATCTAACTCATATTTTTTTCCAATATTTTTAGATAGACCAGAACCTGTACCCAAACAAACAGCATTGACAGATTTAAAATACATTTTCATTAAATTAAATAGAGGATTTGTTACCATTTTTCCAATAAAGTCTTCTGGTTTTATTTGTAAATGTCGTTCTGATTGAATTTCATCAATTAATACTTTAAATGGTTCTGCGTTTTCGTAAATTATTTTTATATCTCTATCCAACTTAGACCCTAATTGACTCAAATAACGTTCTTTAATTTGAGAATACAGAAACCAACGTATCATTTGTTTTATTTGAACATCTGATAATCTATTGTTATTTTTAAAAACAAAAGCGATCATTGGAATAAGAGCATAAACATAGTTAATTTCTTTTCGACTCTCAATATGACAATATTGCTTTAATAAATTAAGAACATAATCTAAAGTGTCAGAGCTTATAATTTGCCAAATATTCTATATTTTTGATTTGTTGGAGCTATCATGTAATTTGGTCATATCACTACCTATGTGGTGTGATATGGCTAATAAAATATAAACAATAAAATCTAATTCAAAAGTAAAGCCTTCTTTTTTTAACTCAGATAATTTTTCTTTAAATAAAGATCTTGCTTCTGGCCAATATCCTGAAATTTGAGCTAAAGCAAGTTCAGCATCAGTTAAATTAACACCACTAGCATTAACAATATAAAATATATCAATAGCTTCTTTTAAACTGGCTTTAACAGGGATTGTTTGTTCTGCAAAATCTCGCTCCAAAATATTCTCAATCTTTTTAAAATTATCATCTATCAAATCATCTAATTCTCTTGAAACTTCTATTCCTTTGTTTTCCATAGCTCGCACAATATCTTTTGAGCGAATATTTCTTTGAAAAACGTCTGAAATATTAATCCAACAAGGATTGTTGTCCATCGTTTTGGCTTTATAATATTGTAAATCTACAGGATTTTGATCAATCTTGACATATAATCCCCTTGGATCCTTTTTTATTTCATCTTCTTTGTAATAAGGAGGGATCTTATTTCTAACCAAGAAATATAATGAAGTGATACGTTGTTGACCATCTAAAATAAGTTTAATAGCGCCTTGACTAGAAGTGTACTTCCATTCACCTTTTAGTTCTGGAGGATTGTTTGTTTCCCATGTTAAAATAGTTCCTGTAGGATATTCTTTTATGAGAGATGATATTAGTTGTTTAACATTTTCTCTACTCCAAACAAATTCGCGCTGAAAAGCTGGAACAAACAGTTGATTTTCATCTATTTTATCGAGAATTGTAGAAATTTTCATATTGAAAGCACCTCAAAATTTTTATTTTCTCTATATTCTATCCGAAAGTTTTATAAATTACAAGGTTCTAGCACTATTTTTTCTTAAATTGACTGGACTTATTCTTTTTTCCAAGCATTCATTGTCTTATAACGAAAGGAGTTTATTATGAAAACAGCAAAAGTTTACATGGTGCGAAAACCTTCGGATTTTGAAGAAGTAAAAACTTTATGCAAAAAATATGAAATTCGGTAAAAATTTTCGCCATTCGGTAATTATTCGGTAATATTTTAAGAAAAATGCTTGATTATCTCCACTAAATCCAGTTTAATTGGAGTAACTGGAGAAAATAAAGGTGTTTTAACAAGTGTAATAACGGAATGGTGATTTTGATTTCTTGTAAATAATCCAGAGTAAATTTTAGACACCGGCTCAGACCAGATTGAGCTTAAATCTTTTTGTAAGTATCTGGAATATAAAGATATTCAAAAATCTTAAATCCAATGAGGGCTTATCCCACCATTTATTTAAAGAGGATGTTTCTATCCTCTTTTTTTTATTCTTTGAAGAGGAAGTGAAAGCTCTCTGAATGCCATTCATCTAAGATAGCTTCTCCTAAGAAACTAAAATATGCCAAAAGCAAATAAATTATTTCACAACAAATTGATTTTGATAATAAAAAAAACTCTGCTTTTATAACGCGCTTGATTTTTTGAATAAAATTCACTTTAATTATAAAATACTTGTCAATTATTTAAGGGTTAATTAAAACGGAGTGGATTATGAAACTATTAATTATCGGCGGTGGAGCAGCAGGAGCCAGTTGTGCAACTAGGTTCAGAAGATTAAATGAACAAGCTCAAATTACCATATTGGAAAGAACAGATGAAGTTTCCATTGCCAATTGCGGTTTGCCTTATTACATTTCAGGTGTGATTGAAAATCGCAACAGTATACTGGTTTCAAATCCTCAAAAATTTAAGTCATGGTTTAATATTGATGTCAAACTTAAAACAAAAGTTATTCAAATCAACAAAGAAGAAAAGCATGTTATAACAAATACAGGTGAACGAATTTCATACGATTATTTGGTAATAGCAACAGGAGCAACTCCCATTGTGCCAAACTTTGAAGGTTTGAATAAAGATAAAACATTTGTGGTGCGTTCACTTGCTGATGCTGATAAAATCAAAGCTTATATTAAAGAAAACAATATTCAAAATGTGGCCATTATCGGGGGCGGTTTTATTGGCGTAGAGGTTGCCGAAAATATGATTGAAATGAGTCTAAAAACCTCTTTAATTGAAATGAACAATCAGATTTTGTCACCTTTGGACCCGGAAATAATCCAACTTGCCCATAAAGAAATGCTCGCCAAAGGAGTTGATTTGATTTTGTCGGATGGTGTTCAAAAGTTTGACGGCAATAAAATTATTTTAAATTCCGGCAAAGAAGTTGAATTTGATATGTGCATCTTGGCTATTGGTGTTAAACCTGAAATCCAATTGGCAAAAACAGCCGGCCTTCAAACTAACCGAGGTATTATTGTTGACGAAACATTAAAAACATCTGATGAATTTATTTATGCTGCCGGAGATAATGTGGAGATAAAAGATTTTGTCAGTTTGCAAAATACTTTGGTGCCGTTAGCTGGACCTGCCAACCGCCAAGGGCGTATTATTGCCGATAACATTAACGGGGGGCGTTCTATATATAAAAACACTCAAGGATCATCTGTCGTTAAAGTGTTTAGCTTAACGGTTGCAAGTTCTGGGAATAATGAAAAGCAATTAAAACAAAAGCAAATCCCATATTTAAAAACGTATGTGTATTCACGTTCTCATGCCGGATATTATCCGGATGCCGATGCAATTTTATTTAAGTTATTGTTTAACCAAGACGGCAAAATTTTAGGCATTCAGGGAATAGGCAAAAGCGGAGTTGAAAAAAGAGTTGATATCATTGCAACCATTATGAGAAATAACGGCACTGTTCAAGATATGATTGATGCGGAACTTTGCTATGCGCCCCCATATTCCAGCGCGAAAGATCCTGTCAATGTGTTGGGTATGAATGCCGATAATATCATAAATGAATTGGTAAAACCTGCTTTTATGGAAGATTTGGATGGCGCTCTTATTATCGATGTTCGACCGCCGATACTGTATCAGCAAGGAACCGTTCAAAATGCCATTAACATTCCGATTATGGAAATGAGAGGACGTTTGAATGAAATCCCAAAGGATAAAAAAGTGGTCTTATCTTGTTCAACGGGATATACCAGTTATTGTGCTTCCAGAATTTTAATGCAAAACGGCTTTGATAATGTTTACTCCTTTATGGGAGGATATGATTTTTATAAAGCAGTAAAGCCTTAAAAAAACGTATATACTGAAAAAAAAGAGATAAAAAGTCAATCTGACAAACAGGCATCTTTTTCTACGTATCTGGAATATAAAGACATTCAAAAATCTTAAATCCAACAAAGGGGGATTATCCCCCAACCTAAAAAAGTCCGAGAAAAATGATGTTTTTTATGTAAAATATCAGTAAGCGAACTCTTTTGATTTATCGCGTTACGGCAAATAAAATCAGCCTTTATTGGATGAATAAATTTAAAATAATAATAACTGTTGAAATAATCAAACTGGAATTAATCAAGCATCCGATAAAAACAAAAAAGCATTCCCACCCTGTTATTTTGGCAACAGGAATATTCTTCTTTTCGGAATAAAAAGCAATAGCTTTTTGATATTTAACAAATAAAATACTTGTCAAGAAAATCATTACCCAATAAATAACAACCAAACCCAAGAGAAACTCCAATGATAAAAGCGAAGCCTCTTCTCCGTTATATTCATAAGAATATGTCGCCGTTAAAAAAAGAACTAACCAAGCAGAAAGTTTTGGGTTTAAATCTTTTTCATACCCCAATGCTTTGACTGAATGCGAAATAGCTCGAAAAACATTGATAGAGGTAAAAGACATAAAAATTGCCTGCCATACCGGTCTAAGCCTATCTTTTTGATATTTTCTAATAACTTTTGCATTTCGATATATCCAATACATTAAATAAACACCACCGGTAATCAATGATAATATTAACAATCTGTTAGTTGTAATGTTAAAATACGGCGTATCGGCATCCGGATTAAAATCTTGATACTTTTCTTTTTTTCTCTTCAAATAATCAATATAATGCTTATTAGCTCTCACACTTAAAATCAAAGCAAATACCACATAACATAATAATCCGATATAAAATCCAAAACTGAAAAAAAACAAGCTAAGAATGATATAAAATACACTTCGAATTAACCCAAGATACAAATAATAAAACGGTCCAAACAAAAAAGCCCATCCATTCACAAGGGCACCGGAAAGAAGTTTTTCTTGATGCTCCGGTGTCAATCTTGTGATAAATTTAAAATCATCAAATTTTGATTGGCTTGACCAATCATTATATTCTTTTAAAAATTCTTCTGTCTGGTCCATAATATCCTCCCTAAAATAATTTTTATTTGTGCATTAAAAAATATTTCTGTCAACTCTTAAAATCATTGCGAAGAACTTTTGTTTTTGATATAAGAATAAAAAAAGAAAGGATAGATTATGCAACATTTTTCATATACCCCAACAGGCGTTTGCTCCCAAAACATCAGCTTCGATATTAAAGACGGAAAAATTTTTAATCTCAAATTCATTGGCGGTTGCATGGGAAATTTATGCGCTATTTCAAAATTGGTTGAAGGTAAAGACGCTAAAGAGATTGCTCTCATTTTAAAAGGCAACGATTGTAGAGGGAAAGGAACTTCTTGCGCTGATCAATTGGCACAAGCTATTTTAGAAGCCTTAAAATAGTTTTAAAAATTAAGTCTTAAAAAATTTTGTTTGATACTCTTCTTTTTGCGATTCTTCTTTCGTCATCGGTTCAAATCGTTTTAACCGATCTGAAAAAATTTCTTCGTTAATCACAAATTGAGTCAAATCATCTTCAGTTCGTTTTAAGGCGCGCTGTTTTGCAATTTCAATATCGCACTGAACAGCTAAAAACTGAACATCAGAAGTCAAGTTTTTTGCCCATTTAAAATATTTTTTTCTGGTTTCTTTTTCCCAAAAACCATAATCCATAATCACCGAATTGCCTTTTGCGATTTCTTCTTTTGCAATTGATTTTATTTTTTCATCAATAATATCAAATCTTGCTTTTGAAAAATCTTCTGGATTTCTTCCATATTCTTTAATCATAAAATCATCATGAGTTAATAAAATAGCCCCGGTTTCTTTTTGAATTTGTTTGGCGACAGTTGTTTTTCCGCATCCGATAAATCCATGCATTAAATAAATTGTCGGGATTTTTTTCATAAGAATTCACATCCTTGTTTTAAAGAAAAACCGGAAGATTTTTCCTCCGGTTTTTAACAATATTACTTATTTTTTTGTAAAAGAAAAAGCTTGCGATTTTCGTTGTAATTCTTGGGTCAAATTAGCTAATTTTCCACCATTTTTATGCAAAAAGGCAACATATTCATTTCGATAACTTGTGACCATGCTCACACCCTCAATCACAATATCCGTAATTTTATAAGTCGATCCGGCTTTTTTAATACGCCACAAAACTTCAGCCGGCGGATTCCCTTCTACGGAACTTGAAACAAAAAACTGACCGGATTTAGCTGCTTGAATTCCCGTAAAATTAATTTTTTGACCGGTGTAAAGATTAAATTTATCCGCCCAGGACTTCGTTGCAAAATCAAGAAAAGCCGTTAAAAATTCTTGTTGTTCTTTCGGCGTTGCTTTTCTCCAATAAACACCGGTTACATGCTTACCAATCGTTTGAATATCCAAATCTTCTTTAAATCTATCATGAAAAATTTTAAGCTTTTCATCATCAGAAATATTTGCACTTAAAACATTCACAATAATATCATCTGCTAACTTTTTGGTAAAATCAATACCGGCTTGTTCCGCCTTTACAGGCAAAGACATTAACAAAACTGATAAAAAAAACGCTGTTATTTTTTTCATTTTATACCTCTACTCTTCATCATCAAAATCAAAATCATACGCTAATGGAGATTGTTCTTCCATCGCTCCAGTTGCCTGATTAATTTTCTTTTCTCGGTTTTGGCGATACATGCTACGCACCGTTGCGTATAAATCAGTTGTGCCTTTTTCTAAACTTTCAATAAATTCAATATTTTTTTCGCGTGTTTGAATAGTATCCAAAGCTAACACGCCATATCGAACCGCCGGTTCATGAATGACACTGAGTTCCGCTGTTGAAAGCGCCATATTAAATCCGGTACCAAATGTATCTCTTGGATTTGAAGGCCCCAACACCGGCCAAACGATATAAGGCTCACTTTTTTCCCATCCCCAAACGGCTAAAGTTTCACCAAAATCATTTGTATTCATCGGAATATTCATATCTGAGGCCACATCAAAAAGACCACCAAGCCCTAAAAATGTGTTCGCAAAGAAACGTCTTGAAATATCATAAGCCGCCTCTCCTTTTCCTTGTAATAAAGAATTAATCAAATATCCCGGTTGTTTAAGGTTTGTAAAAACATTTGAAACTCCTTTCCGAACAAATTCAGGCGTTACGGCACGATACCCCTTGGCAACGGGCTTTAAAATAGCTGCATCTAACAACATATTCGTTTCAAACATAGCGCGATTAAATGGTTCTAATGGGTCATTTGCTTCCTCATAAGCTTTTAAGGCGACAGGATCTGTCGGTTTGTGAGCACATCCACAAATAAGCAAAGCTCCAAAAGTTAATAAAATAATCGCATTTTTTTTCATCAATAATTTCTCCTTAAAATTATTTTGATTGTTGCGCCATTAAAAGTTGATGTTCAATTTCCGGCAATACTTCATCAACAGATCTGACAAATGTGAGCAATTTAATTTGATGAGGTTTCACAAATCCTTCTCCAACCATTTCAAATAAAAATTGCTGCAATGTGTTATAAAACCCGTCAATATTAACAACAATAATCGGAGACTTTATAATCCCAAGTTGTCGCAAGGTCAATACTTCAAAAAGTTCATCCATCGTTCCGAAACCGCCTGGTAAAATAGCAATCGCATCTGCTTGATCAACCATTGAAACTTTTCGTTTTGCCATTTGATCCCAAACTTCAAATTCAGCGGCTTTTTTTGCAATTTCAGCAGGTTTTTCAATATCATAAAGCTCTCTGATTGTTGCTCCGATAACATATCCGTTTTCCGAAAATGCTCCATCTGCAACAGCACCCATTAAACCGGTTGTCCCCGCTCCGTAAATTAATTTAATTTCCTTACGCGCTAAAATTTCACCCAAACGATGGGCTTCTTGCATATAAATGGCTTTTCTGCCGGAGCTTCCTCCGCAAAAAACTGCTACCGAATTTAAATTCATCATGTTTTTCCTTGATTTAAAAATATTTACTTGTTACTTTAAAGAATATATGTATAATAAAAAAAGGTCAAGTCAAATCTAGGGGGTCAGATATGAAAATAACGTTTTTTTGTTTAAGCATTCTTTTTTTAAGCTCAACGAGTATGGCTGGTGAAGTTGTACCTCTTTTTGATGAAATGCCCTCTTTTCAAAAAGAAGAAGTCAAACAAGAAAAAACAGGTTCTTCTTTATTTGATATTCAATCTCAAGAAACTCAAGAAAGAGGTCAACAAAAAGAAAAAAAATCAAATACCCAAAACACTCAGTCAAAAAAGCCGAACTTGGGTCGTCATTCCACCCCTATTCAATCTTTAAGATTAACACCTATTCCCGATCTTAGAATTGATTTGGACCCATCTATCAGAAAACCGGTGCAAGAAAAACAATTTGACGAAGATAGAATTGACGAAAAAGATATTTTAAAACGCGATACCCCATTAAATATGACTGAAAAACGCGAAGATGAACTTTCTCGCCTGATTGCTAAAAGAAGAGCGCAAGGAGAAAAAGGCCCCTATAGATCTCCTTTAGGTGAAAGACATGACGCTAACGGATTTTTAATTGCAAGTGTTGGTTTGGGAATGGCGCCTACTGAAGTTGAAGATATTTTATTGGATCAAGGATATATTTTAACAAAAATTGATGAAACCCTACCACCAGCTTTATCCATTGCTTATGAAAAAGATTGTCGTTTAACAAGAAAATTATATGTTCTTTCGGATATTAAAAACTGCATTTACGACCAATCAAAAGAGGAAGAAACACGCTATATTAAACGGATGACTTTTGAACGAGCTGATATAGAGAAACAATGATTATTGATTTTACATCTCTTGCAACAGAAAATATTTCATATCGCATTTTTTATAAAAATAAAGGCGATGCCTCTTTAAATACCAGCGCTAAAAATATGAAAATTAAAAAAGACCGACAAAATGAGTTTTGGGATTTGGTCTTTACGGTTTATGGTCTTCCGGATGACAGCGATAAGCTTATTTGGGGAAATGAACAAACCTCATTTTTGCATGCTAAAATGGTTGGTTCTGCCTATGATGCTTATCTTATTTTAGAAAGCAATGACCTTCAAAACGAAGATTACTTTAAATGGGAAGATTCCCTTGCTGAAATGAAAACGATTAAAACATTTAATTTTGTTTCCGAAGAAGATAACTTTGGTGAATAGAGGCACTTATGTCATTTGAAATTGAAGAGTATCTCATCAATTATACTGAGTTGGCACAAAAAAATGAAATCGGACATTTAATCGGACGAGAAAAAGAACTTGAACGATTGATTCATATTTTGCTTAAAAATCAAAAAAATAATCCCGTTGTTGTCGGAACAAACGGCATTGGGAAAACTGCTCTTTTAGAAGGCCTTATTGCCTTTATGGCTTCTGAGGATGCTCCTGAATTTTTGCAAGCAAAACAAGTTGTTGGCATCGATATTGCCAAAGTGATGATGGATACCTCAAATGAATCGGAATATGCAGAACTTGTTAAAAAAGTCATGCAACATATCAAAGAATCGGAAGGCAGTAAAATCTTATACCTTAAAGATATTTCTTTGTTGGTTCATACGGATACCGCACCTGAAAACAAAGAGCCTGCCAAATTTTTAAAACTTTGTTTATTAAACGGAAGTATCAACTGTTTAATCGAGGCGGAAACAACAACATTTGTCAGCTATATGGAAAAGGACAATCAAGTGATGAATTGTGTTCAACGCTTATTGTTAGAAGAACCCTCATTAGCCGAAAGCATTGAAATTGTTACCGAACTTAAAGCAACTTATGAAAATCATTATAATGTTCAAATTCCAAATGAAACAGTTATAGCTGCTTGTCAATTAGCGCATCGATACGTCAAACAACGAGCTTTTCCTTCTAAAGCGTTGGATTTATTAGATGACGCTGCCTCCCTTTTAATGATTGACATTGCAAAGGGGGAATTAGCGGAAGACAATAATATTTTAACAATCGACTTTTGTAATCGAATCATTTCCTCTTGGACGGGCATTCCTGTTGAAAAAGTGGATGCCGAAGACAAACAACGTCTAGCAAATGCCGAATTTTATTTAAAGCAACGTGTTGTCGGTCAAGATAGCGCCGTTGTTGTGGTTGCCAATGCTTTAAGACGCGCAAGATCCGGCCTTCAAGATCCAAACAGACCGATTGGTTCGTTTCTTTTCATCGGGACAACCGGCGTGGGTAAAACGGAGCTTGCCAAATCATTGGCAGACTTTATGTTTAATGATGAAACAGCACTTCTTCGCTTGGATATGAGTGAATATATGGAACGCACTTCTGTGGCAAGGCTAATTGGTCCACCTCCGGGAACGCCCGGCTTTGAAGCCGGCGGATTATTAACCGAATCCGTTCGTTTGCGCCCATTCCAAGTTGTTTTGTTTGACGAAATTGAAAAAGCCCACTTAGATATTTTAAACTTAATGTTGCAACTTCTTGATGAAGGGCGATTAACTGACAGTAAAGGCGTTACCGTTGATTTTAGAAATACCATTGTTATTTTAACATCAAACGTCGGAGCAAATTTACCGAGTTATCAACGTGTTGAAAAATTAAGCGAATATTTCAGACCGGAATTTTTAAACCGTTTAGATGATATTGTATCTTTCCATCAGTTAAATGAAGAACATTTACGCGTGATTGTTGATATTCACTTAAACAAACTTTTAAAAAGAGCAAAAGCCGTTGGATACAATGTTGTTGTTGCCGATTCGGCAAAAGATTGGTTTGTTGATGAAGTGTTTACCTCCAAATTCGGTGTACGCGCATTAAAACGTTTAATTCAAAATCAAGTCGAAAACCCGCTTTCTTTCTTAATCATGCAAGAAAAAATTAAACCGGGGCAAGATGTCTTTTTAAATGTGGATAAAACGGGGCGCAAACTTCAAATTTATTCAAAAAACAAAAAAAAGACTGAAGCTGAAAAGAAAGATGAGCCAGCTCAAGAAAATACGCCAGAGGCAATAAAAGAGCCGCCTGTGGAAGAGTCAGACACCTTAAATGATAAAGAACTAAAATCTTCGCAACCGGATATAGAAGAGGAAGAAGACTATTTTTCAAATCCCACACCACCTTTATTAAGGCAAAATGACAAAGACGAAAATAATGGGACAAGCAGTGAGAAAGAAAAAGAATTTTCTCCCCCTCCCCCACAGCCACAAATTGATTTAACAAATGAAATCAAAGAAGAGGACAAGGAAGTTACTGAAGAATCGTTTAACCAACAAGATCATGTTTTTGAAAATCAAGAACACCCGACTGATTTATGGGAAAAAGAAAAATCGTTACTCGATTCTTTTGATGCTGAAGAAGAGGACTCTGAGGAAGAAGATGAGCTTTTTAATCCTTCAGCCGATACGCTAAACCAACAAACAAAAGAAAGACTTTTAAAAAACATTCAAAATGAAATTCTTTCATTGACGGAGCCAGAAAATAACGATAAACTGACTCCCCATGAAGAATAATAAAGAACTTTCAGATTTACTTGTTAAGTGGTATTACCAAAATGCAAGAAAATTACCTTGGCGCACTGTCGGCGGAGCGCATTTTGATGCTTATCAAGTTTGGATCAGCGAAATTATGTTACAACAAACAACGGTAAAAACGGTTATCGGGTATTTTGAAAAATGGATGACACGTTTTCCAAACCTTGAAACATTAGCTCAAGCTGATATTGAAGAAGTTCTTCTTTATTGGCAAGGGCTTGGCTATTACACAAGAGCTCGAAAAATTCATGAATGTGCCAAAGTTTTAACTCAAAAATATCAAGGAAAATTTCTAAGAGAAAGAAAAGAACTTTTAAAATTACCCGGCATCGGCCCTTACAGTGCTTCAAGCATTTTAGCTTTTGCATTTAATCAAAAGGAAACCGTTATTGACGGAAATGTTATCCGTGTTATATCCAGATTATATGGCATTGAAACTCAAGTGGATAAAAATAAAATTTTTGAACTTGGCGAACACTTAACAGATGAAGAGCGCCCGGCTGATTATGCCTCCGGCATTATGGATTTGGGAGCCACCGTTTGCACACCACAAAACCCCAAATGTTTACTTTGCCCTTGGCAAAAATTTTGCATAGCCAATCAAAAAGGACTTCAAGATAAAATTCCGCTAATTAAAAAACCGGAGAAGAAATCTTTTGAAGGATATGTTCATTTAATTAAAGATAGTCAAGGCCGTTTTTTAATCAGAAAGCGAAGCGAAAAAGGATTACTTCACGGCCTTTATGAATTTTTTTGGACTAAAGAAAAAAAGCCGATTTTTGAAAGTTCGTGGCAAAATAAAAATCAAACCGTTTCACATACTTTTACACATTTTCATTTAACGCTTCACTTAATTGAAACACATACGGACACTCCTTTTTCTGACGGAATATTTGTTTCAAAAGAAGAATTTTCAAATTATCCTTTTTCTACTTTAATGAAAAAAGTTATTCAAAAGATATAAATTTGACAAGAAAGAAAAGTTTTGTTACCTTGTTTTTTTAATTAAAAAAAAGAATAGGATTATATGTTTTCAATCACAGAAAAAAATTTTTTAATAAGAGAATTTTCACCACAGGATTTTAAATCACTTTTAATTATTGCAGACAGCATTAATAAACAAGCGCATGAAAATAAAGAATTTCAACCTTTTTATGCTTTTAATATCCCACTTAAAGACGAAAATTATCAAGAAAAACTAATCAAAAAAACTAATGAGTTTTTAAATAAAGCTACCACGGAAAAAAATGAAAAACCGCGTTCAACTTACAGATTAGCTCTTTGTTTACCAACAAATGAACTTATTGGAAACATCACCTTAGATATGCTTCCGATAACGGATAAATCAGGGAATGTTATCCGTGGGGATTTAGGCTATTTTATTCATCCGAAATTCGGCAGAAACGGGTTAATGAGTCAGGCTCTTGAAAAAGTGTTAACCAGATATTTTAGATATATAGACACCATGGATATAACTATTCATCCGCAAAATATTCATTCGCTTCGATTGATGCAACGATTTAATGCCAAAATTATCGGACTTAAAACAAAAAGCACTTATCAAGGAGAGCCGCGCCTTTTATTAAGTTTATCAAGAATGGATTTTTTATCCAGACCAAAAATAATTTGCAAGCATAAAAAAACCATTTTGTTTAACCAACCTTCTTATGAAAGAGCTTAGAATGTTTAGTGATAAAAATTTACCTGAACCTTTATTTATAACGGAAATTGAAAAAGAAATTTCCCTCACCCAAATTAACGAAAAAGATTTCATTTTCTTTGATGACAAATTTACGGGCGAAAAGCGTATTCGAACTTATATTTACCAAATGCTTTTAAATGCAAAAAACTTCTTACCCGATGGATATTATTTTAAAATTTATGAAGCTTATCGACCGTTAGAAGCGCAAAAAAAATTATGGGATGAAGTTGTTAAAGAACAAAAAATTTTGCATCCGACTCTAGATGAAAAGTCAGAAGAATTTATTAACCTTTGCGATACTTATTGCGCAAATCCCTATCGTCAGGGAAGCGGTCATCAATCAGGCGCTGCGATTGATGTGACTCTTTGTGACGAAAATAAAAATGATTATTTTATGGGCTCTGATGTGCGCGCTTTCACTGAAGAATCTGATTTTGATTATCCTGTTTCACTTATCGCTAGAAAAAATCGCCTTATTTTAAAGGAAGCACTTGAAAAATCAGGATTTATCAATTATCCTTCTGAGTGGTGGCATTACTCATTCGGAGACAGGCTTTGGGCAAAACTTACCGGCTCTAAAATAGCAATTTTTGGAAAAATAGATGTATAAGGCTTTTTTAAAAATAAAATCATTTATTCATAAAAATTTTATTTGCGGGTTAAAAAGCAAAAACAAAATGCGAAAAAATGTTTTTGTTTTATATTTATTTTCATTTTTTATCCGGATGAACTTTTCGCTTCCGATTGAATTATTGTTTTTTGTTTCCCTTTCAGGATCATATACAAAAGCCATGTCCGTTATTTTTGTTGCACACATGACAAGCACTTGTTTGGGCGTTCCCCTAGGGCTTTTATCAGATAAAATCGGTCGAAAAAAAGTTGCTGTTCTTTGCTCTTTTTTCAGACTTTCTTCCTTTATTATTTATGCCCTTGCTCCTTGTTATGAATTTTTAATTTTAGGAGCCTTATGTTCCGGCTTTTATCGTTTTTCTTCCGTAAATTCTGACACGCTTTTATATGAAAGTTTAGCTTCAATGAGATTAAAAAACAAATATCATAAAGCCATTTCAAAATTAAAATCCGTTTCTTCTTTTTCATTAGGACTCGGCGCTGTTTTATCCGGATTATTTTATTATTTCTTATCATTAAGAGGCGTTGTTATCATAACGATTTTACCAATGTTTGGCGCATTTTTTCTTTCTTTTTTATTAAAAGAAGCCCCCTTTCATAAAGAAACAAAAAACAATCCGTTTAAACATTTTTTTAAAGCTCTGGTATACTTTAAAAAAAACAAACGCCTTTTTTCATTTACTCTTGCCGATTCTCTTCACTATGGATTAAATGAATCTTCTTTTACAATCAATGCGGCCTTTTTTAAAACAATTATGCCTGTTGAATTTTTAGGTGTTTTAAGATTCGCAGGTTACATGCTTTCTTCTGTCACAAGCTTTTTATCCGCAAAAATTGCCGGTTTTATCGGCATCAACAACACCATCTTTTTTGCCGCTGTTATGGATAATATCGTAAATATATTTTCGGTTCTTTTGGCAAATATCTTCAGCCCAATTTTAAAAACATTCGGGTCCGGTTTTTTTGGAATTTACTCTCCGGCTACCGGCGCTTTTATTCAAAAAGAAGTATCGGACGAAGAACGCGCAACCTTGGTTTCTTTTGCCTCTTTGCTTAACAGCGGATTTTTTGCTCTTGGAACCCTTTTAATGGGCTTTTTAGCCGATTTATACAGTCCTTGGACAGCAATGTTTATCGGCTATTCAAGCGCCCTTTTAATTAACTTCCTTTTCTTAATTGCTTTTAAACAAAAAGGAAAAGGCTCTTTTTAATCAAACATTTTTTTAACACGATTTTCAAACGATTGTGCTCCTTGTTTTTTCAAAACATTTATGATCACGTTTCGAATGGTATCTGAAGAAATCTCTTTAACCTGTTCTAATTGAGGAAATCCATCTCCGCCTTTTGCTAAAAAAGAAGGCATTACAATTAAATAATCTTTTTCTAAATCAAGCGTTCCGTTTGTTAAAAAAATCTTTTTAATTTGCTTTGTTTTCCCAGAAAATAAATAGCCTAACCCAGCCGGCTGAATAAAGGGATTTGTCCGATCATCCGGCACATAATCTTTTAAACCGAAGTTTAAATAATTCTTTAAATCTTTCCCTTTGATTTTAACAATAACAGCTTTTGAATCAAAGGGATAGCTTTGTGCCATATTTTTAAACGTGACTTCCCCGGCTTTCATTCCGGCACGAATCCCTCCTGCATTTAAAAAGGCAAAATCAACCGCTTCACCTGTTTCTTTTGCAGCCGTTAACAAGGCGCTTGTGAGCACTTCTCCCACATAACATGATTCAGAACAAAATAATTTATTATGTGTTAAGGGAATATCCTTTTTGGCCTCAAAAATCTTTTCATTTAAAACAAGATCAACTTTTTCTTCAATTTCTTTAATTTTTTGAGTCATTTCAACATCAGGTTGAATACCACCATCCATAGCAACAGTATCTCCTTCAAAAGAAATCACTTCACCTTTTTCATCAAAAAAAGCTTTTAAATGACCGACATGATGACCACCATATCCAGCGGAAACAATTAAAACTTTTTTTCCTTCTTTATCAGGGACAACAACCGGATAACTTCCTTTTGCTTCTTTTTCACTCGGATTATTTGAAAGAAGCGTATGTGTATGTGCGCTCACAATAATATCCACATCCGTTAACTCTCTTACCAATTTTACATCTTCATCTATGCCAATATGATTAAGCAAAATAATAATATCAACCCCTTGATTTTTAAGTTTTTGAATCAATGGTGTAACCGTTTCATAAAGTTCGGTTAATTCAATATCCGAAGCTTTGGCGCTTGTGATTTTTGCCTCCATTGTCAATAAAGAAATCACACCGATTTGACGATTGTTTTTATGAAGCACAAGCGCTTTTTGAATATTTTTTTCAAGCGGATGGTCTTTTGGAAAAACGGTATTTGCCGAAAGCAAAGGGGCATTAATTTTTTCCTCAAATGAATTTAATTCAGATAATCCGTCATCAAAATCATGATTACCTAAAGCCATAGCATCATAGTTCATTAAATTTAATAAAGAAGGAATATCCTGACCTTTGCGAAGAGTATAAAAAACAGTTCCCGAAAACCTATCCCCGGCATCAAGCAAAACAAGATTTGGATTTTCTTTTCTTTGTTCATCAATAAATGTTTTAATTTTTGCAAAACCGCCCAAACATTCTTGATTTTCGCAAGATGAGCCATCTGTTTTAAATGGCAAAAAATTTGAATGCAAATCATTGGTATGGATAAGCTCTAATTGATAATCTTGTGAAAAAGAAGAAACAGCGGTTAAACTCAAAGCAAAAAATAAAGCCGTTGATAAAAAACGCATAAAAAATCCTTTCTGTTTTAAATTATTTTTTTCCATTTTTAACCAAAAAGAAAAAAAAAGAAATAAAAAAATCGTTTTTTCTTTTTTTTTGTGATATACTGACATAAAGCAACTAAAGAAGGGTGAAAAAAATGGTTTTTAATTTTGGTTGGGCACCGCAACTTTTCGGTGCAAGCAGATCAGGTGGAAGAAGACGTCACGCAGGCATTGATCTTGGAACGGGTGGACGAAAAAATGTTCCGGTCGGATGCCCAATTTCCGGCTTTAAGGTCCATGCTGTTTCTTATCGAAGAGGATATGGTAACACCGTCGACCTTATTAGTGAAGATGGAACAAAAATGATGCGCTTTGCACACCTTGCCCAATTGCCGAAACATTTAACGGTTGGCGAAAGCGTTCAGAAAGGGGATTGGCTGGGGAACGTCGGAAATTCCGGTGGGAATTATGCCATTCATCTTCACTTTGAATATCGAAATTTAGAAAATGGCTCTTTTGTTCCTGTTAATCCTTTTAATAATCAATTTCATTCTTTTTCAAAAGAGGATTTTGAACAGTCAACAAATATGGCTCAAAAAAGCAGAGATCTCATCCAAAACGGAATGACATTAGCCCAATCTCAAGCCTCCCTCTGGGGAACAAGAGATAATTCTTCAGACATTCCTTTATTTAATCAAGGTCGTTTAGCAATAGATATGCCGACAAACGGCTCTTTCTTAAGTCTGGGAGCTTCTCAATATCTTACCAATCAAAATAATGTGACACAAGCGCAATTAAGAAATGTTTGGTCTTTAAACAAAACATTTGATGCTCCAGATTTTTGGGAACGATATATGCCTGAAATGTTTGGAGGGTGGTCAAGCGAACGCATTGAAGAAGCTGACCGCCAAAGGCAATTAGATGAAGAAGTTTTCAAAGGCATCAGACGAGCGGAAATGTTACAAGCGGGCCTTTCGAATCAAGAAATTGATCTGGTACGCCAATATGTAGATGACCAAATCAAAGAACAAGGTGCAGCTTATCATTTAGGGCAATCAAGTATCCCAATTGATTTTGACGCTGTTTTTGAAGATCCGGAACGTGCTGCCGTTGCCCGCAATTATTTTGATAATCGTGCCAAACAACAAAATCAACTTGGAATTCCTCTTGACGATTTAACTCAACAAATTGGTTTGGCAAATAACAAAAGAAACGGTTCAAACTCAATGGGATAAAGAAAAACCCTCAAAGCTTAAAAAAGTTTTGGGGGTTTTCTTAAAAACACAAAAATAAAATCAGAATTGTTCAATATCTTCTGCTAAAATAGACATATTCCAATCAAAAGAAATTTCTCCGTCATCATTATTTTTATAAATAACGCCAACAAATTCTTTACCGATAAAAACCTCAGCCGGAGCATCAATACCAGAACCTTTTTGCACATTAATTTCAGGATTCCAAAATAATTGTTGCAAATATGTTTGAACTTTTTTCATTTCATTTTCTGAAAGCGTCATTCATCCCTCCTTTTCTTTTGATTTTTTTATCTAAATAGGCTATAATCGCTTTAAACAAAGCGATTTATATAATAAAGATACATTAAAAATGCACGAAATTCAAGAAAAAAACACCATAAACCATAAAATATCTATTGCACCGATGTTAGATTGGACCGATCGGCATTTTAGGTTTTTTTTAAGACAAATTACAAAAAAAGCTGTTTTTTATTCAGAAATGATTGCAGCGCCTGCTATTTTATTAGGTAATAAAGAAAAATTACTCGGATTTGATGAAAAAGAACATCCGTTGGTGTTACAAATCGGAGGCTCCCATCCAAAAATGATGCAAGATTGCGCCCGTATCGGATTTGATTACGGATATAAAGAACTCAACATCAATGCCGGATGTCCTTCTTCAAGAGTTCAATCAGGAAAATTCGGTGCTATTTTAATGAAAACGCCTGAACTGGTTGCCGAATGTGTTTCAAATATGAAAGCTGCAACTCCTCTTCCTGTCAGTGTTAAAACAAGAATTTCGCTTTCAGATGTGGCAGGTGACGGATTTGAAGCGCTTTTTAATTTTGCAAATTTAGTCAAACAAGCCGGCTGCGCCCACTTAATCGTCCATGCAAGGAAAGCTAAACTTAATTGGTCACCAAAGGACAATCGCGCTGATAAAATGGGATTAAATTATGATGTCGTTTACCGCTTAAAAAAAAGTTTTCCGGATATGCTCATTTCCATCAATGGAAATATTTTATCCTTAGAGAGTGCCAAACAACATTTAGAATATGTTGATGGCGCCATGATTGGACGTTTAGCTTATGGCAACCCATATATTTTAGCTGAGGTTGATCAAATATTTTATCAAGATGATCACCTTATTTTATCAAGAAAGGAAATTCTTGAAAATATGATGCCGTATTTAGAAAAAAACAAAGAAAGTCTAAGCATTATTATGCCCCATTTAATGGGTCTTTTTCATGGGCAACAAAATGCAAAAACATATAAACAAATCTTAGCGGCAAAAGATTTAGAGGCTCTTAAAACTTTTATTAAAAACAAAGAAAATTAATTTTCTGTTTTTTTATTTTGCACACGTTTTAGAGTTTTTTTCTCTTTTAAAGCACTATTCTCTTTTTTTAAGACCACATCTTCTTTAGGAGAAATAATTCCAGTTGAAAGAACCATTTTCAACGCATCATCCACTGATACATCCAATTCTTTCACGTCTTTTTGAGGAACATAAAGAAAAAAGCCGGAAGTTGGGTTTGGAGTTGTGGGAACATAAACGCTAATCAAATCATCTTGTTTCAAAGTTTCACTGATTTGATTTGCCACAGGGCCGGTTAAAAAAGCAATGGTCCATAAATCTCTTCTCGGATATTCAATTAACACAGCTTTTCGAAATGCTTTATTTGATTCTTGACCCAATAATGTTTCAAAAATTTTTCGAATAGCATTATAAAGACCGGAAATGACAGGCATTTTTCCAATCACTTTTAAGCCTAAACGCATAAAATATTGACCGATAAAATTGGCTGTCAACATACCGATACCGGTAAAAAACAACAAAAGAAGAATAATTCCGATACCGGGTAAGCCATAAGGCAAAAAACTGTTCGGATTATAAGCTGCCGGAATAAATCCCGTTACTTTTGTATCAATAAAAGCAATAAATTCAATTGCTAAATAAAGCGTAATGGCGATTGGAGCCGTTACGATAACTCCTGTAAAAAAATATGTTTTAAGTGTTGTTTTTTTGCTTTCATTTTTTTTCTTTGAAAAGAACATGGATTTTCCTTTCTTTTAATTAATGCAACTTAAACCCTAAACAAAGTTTAGCTGTTTTTATAAAAAAAGGCAAGGCGTTATAAAAGTTTTAAATTTAAATCAAACCATTTTTTTAGGAAAAATGCATCAATAAATCATATTCATCTTGTGTCATTTTTGCAATAAAATAGGTTTTACACGTCCCATCTTGTTGCCTATCTTCATAAATACAATCAATTAATCCGTTTTCAACGCGTTTATATTTAACGTCTTGAGCCCCAACAGTTCCACGTGACACCAGTTTTTGCTCTTTTTCATCATATTGCAAAATAGTATATCCTTGAAAATGTCCGTTTTGAATTTTTGGTTTAAACTTCAATTGAGCCTGTTCATCTAACTCATATTCTTGAGCGGATAAATGCCATTTTTCACCTTGATAAGAAACAAAATATTCATTATTAGCTTCTTGCACGGATAATAAAATTTTATTCCCATCATTATCTTTTAAAAAAGAATTTCCCCGTTTAACAACATATCCTAAAAAAACGCCTTTTTTTTCATCATATTCAGGATGAATGGATAATTTCTTTTGCTCCGTCATAATTATTTCTCCCCTTTAAATAATAATAACTTTTAAAAGATATTTTCATTAAGAAAGTTTTAAAGCAGCGGCTTCATCAACAACAAAAATACCATTCGAATGATTTTGAATCATCGATGCCGGGCAAAGATAAGAAACTTCCCCTCTGACACTTTTATACACAGCCTCTGCCTTTTTCTCACCTAACGCTAAAACAATCACTTCTTTGGCGTTAAAAATAGTTTGAAGCCCAATGGTTAATGCTTTTTGAGGCACATCAGATTTCTTTTCAAAAAATCTTGAATTTACCTCAATGGTATTATCTGTTAATTGTTGCACATGGGTCAAACTGTCAAACGACGTTCCCGGCTCATTAAATGCCAAATGCCCGTTTTCCCCGATACCGCCCAGTTGAATATCAATTCCTCCGAATGAGGCAATTTTTTCTTCATAATCCACACATTCTTGCTGTGGATTTGAAGCCAATCCATCCAAAATATGAATTTGGCTTTTTGGCAAATCAATATGATTAAATAAATTTTCATCCATAAAATAATGGTAACTTTGATTATGGGTAGGAGCAAGCCCTAAATATTCATCCATATTAAAGGTAACAACATTTTTAAATGAAATTTCGTTATTTTGATAAGCTTTAACCAATTTTTCATAAACCGGAACGGGTGTTGAACCAGTTGGTAACCCTAATACCAAAAACTTCTTTTCTGGCGTCGGTTTGAATTCTTTAATTGCCAAAATCAAATGATTTGCAACCCATTCACAAGCTTCTTCTTTTGTTTTTAAAATAAGAACTTTCATTTTGCCTCCCTCATAAACATCTTATCTTTTTTAAGGGTATAACTATTTTTTTTTTAATTTCAACATTATTTTTTATTGCAGAAAAATTTTTTATTTTTTATACTTTGCCCTATCATTACTACACACAACAGGGGACTTTTATGAGTATCGAAGAGATTCAAAATGTTTTAAATCTTAAAGCAATACCCAAAACTTTTATCAAATACGAAAATGCAGTATCCCTTAAAAAATCGGTGATCACAAAAAAAGAATTAGACGAGGCTTTTAAATTTTACAACTTGGAAGATGAGGAATCCTTTTATCAACACTGTTTAAATTTAATTGAAGAATTTAAAACAAATAAAGTCCTTAAAAAAGCCGCTCTTTTAATCAAATATATTTCTTTTGAAACAAAAGATGATGAGTTTTTAGAGATGGAATATTGGAAAGCAAAGCCTGTTCGAGCCGATATTTCAGCTTTAGTCCTTTTAAGCGCTGTTAAAACACATAAAAAGGCATTGAAAGGTTTAGATAAAAAACAAAAAGAACATCAAATTATTGGCATTAAAGAAACAATTTTAAGAGGGCTCCATCTTTATAAAATTAACGGCATCAGCTATGGGTCTTTAGCCTGGGGAATTCGATTTGTCCGTCAGTTATTAATGAAATTCGGTCGCCTTCAATTTGAATATTCCTATTATCGCGATCCGTTTGTTATTGTGAAAGATAAAAAAGGGAATAAAAAAGTTTTAGGGAATAATAAAAAAGTCAAAGACGAAGTTTTAATCAAGCCGGGGGATATTTGTATTAATATTCATATTGACCGACATGGAAGACTGGAACCCAAAATGGTCGATGAATCCCTTTCTTTAGCCAAAAAGAATATTAAAAAATATTTCCCCAACACTTCAAAAATCATTTATCGATGCCATTCCTGGTTGTTAAGCCTTCAAATGGAATTATTTTTAACAAAAGATAGGCATATTATGTATTTTCAAAGCCTATTTTTATTATTACCCCCAAATGATGAAGATACCGGTGATGACTTTTTTCGCTTCTTGTTTAACACCCAAAAAACAAATTTGGATTTTTCAATTGAATCCTTACCGGAAGACACATCTTTGCGTAAAAATGTTAAAAAATATTTATTAGAAGGAAAATCAGTTCAAGAAGGACGCGGTCTTATTTTTGATGAAGATGAATAAAATAAGTTAAGGAATAACTTTAATCTTATCGCCGATTTGAATATTTTTTTCATCTGCCGTTCCGGCAATAACTTCAATAACCCCTTTAGCAGGTCCCTGAGAGGAAATTAATTTTTCACTAAACGGTTCGGCATTTTTATGAATATGTGTAATCACACCATTTTCATCAAAAAAAATCATATCAAGAGAAAGATATGTGTTTTTCATCCACATTTTTAAAACAAGTGGCCTATCAAACAAAAATGTCATCCCATAATTATCCGGCAACTCTCTTTGAAACATTAACCCTAATTGTTGTTTATAAGGCGTGTCAGCTATATCTGTTTGATAAACATAGGTCTTTTCTTTTGTTTGAATAACAAGTTCACTTGAAAAAGCAGTTAATGAAAAGAAAAGGCTAAAAAAGAAAATTAAGCGTTTCATTTTGTCAGTTCACAACCCTTCACAAAACAAGCATCATCTGTTTCTTTAATATATCCCAATGAATAAACAAGCATAATCTGATCCATAAAAGAGGGAATAAAATGGGCATAATTTCGAATCCCATAAACAAGATCTTGCCCAAATGTCGGATTGTTTTTAAACAATCTGAAATGCGCTCGAGTTGCCCTGATTTGAGAAAGTTGAGATCTTGAATTCAGCTGAAGCGCAAAACTTTCAACCGCGTCAGAAAGTTTTTCAAATTTTATTGGCTTGTATTGAACATTTTCATCCCAAGCATGCTCAAAAAAAGGAGATTGCCTTTCTCTTTGCCCCCAGTTTGTTGACCAAATTGCAACTGCCAGACTAAGTGAAACAGGGATTACATCTACCCGAAGAACCAATTCTTTTATTTGCGCGGTTCGACTTTTAAGATGGACCACATCATATTTTTCAACTAAAAATTTAAAAAAATCTTCTTCCTTTTGGGTCAGTTCATTCTTATTTTTTATTTTTTCTTCCAAAATTAAAACAACTTTTCTTTCACGCATAATTTTTTCATTCGCGCGTAAAAGCTGCGGCGTCATCAATTTCATAAAAAGTGTTTTATCTGATACTTTTTCAACCTTAAAATCTTCCGGTATTTTTTCAACAAAAACATAAGGAATGCTTTCTGCTTTCATATCTTTATAAAGGTCTTTTAACCCATTCATATCAATGGACTCAATATATCTTCCATCAATATCTTCTTTGGTTTTATCTATTAATAAAGAAAGATCATAATCAATTTTTTTAATTTCTTCTTTTTTTTGCGCAACAATTTGAACAGGTTCTTTTTTTAAATATTTTAATGAGCCGGCCATATATCCCAATCCGGAAAAAATTATCAAACCAACCCCTGTCAATAAAATATATTTTTTCAAAGTTTATCCCCCTTTTTTATCTTATCTTTTTATAAGCTTTTTAATATCACTGATTAATATGCCTTTTAAAAGAATAATAAATCCAAAGAAAACAATCAATGCAAAACAAATCAATATCCCTAATAATGAAACAGACAACAAAGAGGCCTCATTTTGCCAACCGTTAAAACAATGATTAAACAAAGTTTTTAATCCGAAAACAAAAAGACTCATTAATAAGGTTGAAAGCAAAATGCGGGGCAATCTGAATTTGCAAAGTGCGTCAATTTTGAATTCGCCTTGTTTATAAAGCCGAATAATATATTGTCCGGCATTAATCCAAACAGTTATGCCTGTTGCAAGAGCAATCCCCAAATATCCCATAAATTGCATTAAAATAATGGCTAATAAAGCATTTAAAAATACCCCAAAAACGGCAATTTGAACGGGTGATTTTGTGTCCCCTTTTGCAAAGAAAAACGGAGAAAGTGTTTTGGTTAACATATAAGCCGGCAATCCGATTGAAAAAACAATCAAAGCCCAAGCTGTATGAACCGAATCGGAAAAGAGAACAATCCGCGTTCAAATAAAATCCTTACAATCGGTTCGCTTAACAACATTAACCCGGCCATTGAAGCCGTTGACATGGCAACAGATAATTCAAGCGCCCGACTAACCTGTATATTTGCCTTTTCAAGCTCTTTTGCTTTAATGTGTTTTGAAAGCAATGGCAACAACGCCGTTCCGATTGCCGTTCCGATAATCCCAACCGGCAATTGAAACAGGTGGTGCGCGTAATTCAACCAAGAAATAGCACCGGCACCAACAAATGAAACCAAAAAAGTATCAAAAAATAAATTGATTTGATAAACACCGGACCCTAACACACCGGGAGCCATTTTTTTTAACAAAGTTTTTACCTCTTTGGATAAATGAAAAAGAGCCTTAATCGGCGAAACAAGTCCAATCAAGAAATCTGCTTTTTTAAGATGCCAAAAAAGGAAAATAAACTCTATCACCCCCGCCAATAATACACCGATTGAAAGAGCATAAGCCGGTGCATACGGCGTGTTTAAAAACGGGCGGATAGCAAATAAAGACGCTATCATTGTTAAATTTAAAATCGTTGGTGTAAAAGCAGCCGCCCAAAATTTTTCTTTTGCATTAAGCATTCCCGCTAAAAGCGAAACCAAGGAAACAAAAATCAAAAATGGAAATGTTATTCGGCTTAAATGTGTTGTCAGGGCAAGTTTGCCTTCAATTTCATCAAATCCCGGCGCTAAAACAAACATAAAGTCCGGCATAAAAATTTCAACTAAGACTGTAAAAATCAACAAAACATAAAATAAAAAGCTAAAAACATTGCGAGCAAAAACTCTTGCTTTTTTTTCGCCTTGTGAATGCATAATACCGGATAAAATCGGAACAAAAGCAACATTTAGCGTTCCTTCAGCAAACAAAGAGCGAAATAAATTCGGAAATCTTAATGCCACAAAAAAAGCATCCGCCATCATACTGGCGCCCAAAAATTTAGCAATCAGAATATCCCTGATAAATCCGACAATGCGGCTTAAACTTGTTCCAAAAGCAACGCTGATAATTGATTTCATTAAACTCATACATTTTAGTATAAAGAATTTAAAACAAAATTACAAGAAAATAACTCTTTCTTTTTATTTTAAAATGTGTATAATCGAAAAAAATTAATTAACCTAGGGCTTTTTTATGGCCCCTATAAGAAAGGATAAAATATGACACTTGCATTTGTTTTTCCGGGACAAGGTTCCCAATCTATCGGAATGGGAAAAGAATTATATGAAAACTTCAACACGGCTAAAGAGGTTTTTGAGGAAGTGGACGAGGCTGTTTCTTTTAAGCTTTCCTCCTTGATGTTTGAAGGTGACATGGCTGAATTAACCAAAACAACAAATGCTCAACCGGCTATCATGGCTACATCTATTGCAGCTTTAAGAGTCGTTGAAAAAGAAACCGGCAAATCTATAAATGAATTAGCTTCTTTTGTTGCAGGTCACTCTTTAGGGGAATATGCAGCTCTTTGTACCGCCAAAGCTTTAAGCCTTTATGATACGGCGAAACTTTTAAAGGCAAGAGGCGAATATATGCAAGAAGCCGCTTTAAAAAATCCGGGGGCCATGGCCGCTGTTTTAGGGCTTTCTTTACCACAAGTCAATGATCTGGTAAAACAAGCAAGTGATGACCAATTTAAATGCTTTATTGCCAATGATAATTGTCAAGGCCAAATTGTTATCAGCGGGCATAAAGAAGCAATTGAAAAAGCCGGCCCCATTGCAACTGAACTGGGCGCAAAAAAATGCGTTATTTTACCTGTTTCAGGCGGATTTCATTCCCCATTAATGCAAGAAGCAGCCTTAAAAATGAAAGATGAATTAAGTCATACAAACATTGTGAGCCCAATAATCCCCGTAATTTCAAATGTAACCGCCGAAGCAGAAACAAATGCTGATAAAATTAAAGAATTGTTGGTTGCACAAGTAACCGGTTCCGTTCGTTGGACAGAATCTGTGTCTTATATGCAAATGAAAGGCGTAACTGATTTTGTTGAATGCGGTAACGGAAAAGTTTTAACCGGTCTTATCAAGCGTATTGCTCCGGATGCAAGATTATTAAATATCGGCAGTAAAGATCAAGTTGAACAAGCCTTGAGTTTCTTTTAACCATCAAAAAAAGAGGCTTCAAAGCCTCTTTTTTTTATTCACAATACCACTGATAAAAATCTTTAAGACCTTGTCCTAATGATATTTTTGCTTCCCAACCAAGCGATTTAATTTTAGTTGCATCCATCATTTTTCTTGGTGTTCCGTTTGGTTTAGAAGCATCATATACAATATCCCCTTTAAACCCAACCGTTTCTTTCACAATTTCAAACAAATCTCTTAACAAAATATCATCACCGGTTGTGATATTCACATGCTCTCCAATTTCTTTATAATCTTTATGTTGCATCAAATAAACACAAGCATCCGCCAAATCATCTGAGCACATTAATTCCCGATAAACAGACCCATCTCCCCATAAAACAACTTTATCTTTAAATGCCCCAATTTGGTTTAACGTTTTTTCAATCGCCTCATTATTTTCAAAATCAAGCGTTTCATCTAAACCCCACCCCAATTTATATCGTTTTAAATCTTTTTTAATTGATTCAAAATCTCTTAAAGAAAGAAGTTTTGCTAAATGAAATCGGCGCATAATCATTGGCAATAAGTGAGCCGTTTCCATGTTAAAATTATCTCCGATACCATATTGATTTGTCGGCATAACGGAAATAAAATTCGTTTGATACTGTTCATTATAATATTTGCAAAGTTTAATGGCTGCAATTTTTGCCAAAGCATAAGCTTCATTTGTTTCCTCTAATGCGCCCGTTAATAAACTTTCTTCTTTCATCGGCTGAGGCGCAAGACGAGGATAAATACAAGAAGAGCCCAAATTTAAAAGTTTTTTTACTTTTGTTTTAAAACTTGCATGAATAACATTTGTTGCAATCATTAAATTAATATAAATAAACTCAGCCGGATACGTTTTATTTGCTAAAATACCACCGACCTTTGCGGCCGCCAAAAAAACATAATCTGGTTTTTCTTTTTCAAAAAACGCCATCGTTTCAGCTTGATTAGTTAGATCTAATTCTTGATGTGAACGAGTGATAATGTTTGTAAATCCTTCTTTTTGAAGGCGCCGTAAAATGGCAGAACCCACCAATCCGTTATGACCTGCCACATAAATTTTTGCCTGTTTTTCCATCTTATTCCTCCGCACTTGCCGTGATGCGATAACCGTTATCTTTTAAAAGTTTTTCTTTTTGGGCCAACTCAAAATCGTTCTCTACCATCTCTTTAACAAGAGTTTCAAGATTTGTTTTCGGTTTCCATTTCAAAAGTTTTTTTGCTTTTGAAGCATCTCCCAACAAAACGTCAACTTCGGCAGGGCGAAAATATCGCGGATCAACTTCGACAACAACTTTTCCGGTTTTTTTATCAATACCCTTTTCATCAACACCTTTCCCTTTAAAAACAATATCCATATCAAGTTGTTTAAAACTCATTTTAACAAAATCTCTGATGGATGTAGTTTTACCTGTTGCCAAAACAAAATCATCCGGTTTGTCGTGTTGTAAAATGCGCCACATCCCTTCAACATAATCTTTGGCATGTCCCCAATCTCGTTTTGCATTCAAATTGCCGAGATAAAGTTTATCTTGCAAGCCAACTTTAATTTTTGCGGCGCCCATTGTGATTTTTCGGGTGACAAACGTTTCCCCTCTTCTGGGACTTTCATGGTTAAACAAAATGCCGTTAGACGCAAACATTCCAAAGCTTTCGCGATAATTCACAGTAATCCAATAGCCGTAAAGTTTGGCAACACCGTAAGGAGAACGCGGATAAAAAGGTGTTTTTTCATTTTGCATTTTTTCTTGTATTTTTCCATACAATTCCGATGTGGAAGCCTGATAAAATTTTGTTTTTTTATCAACCCCCAAAACGCGCAATGCTTCAAGCAATCGCAACGTGCCCATAGCGTCTGTGTCTGCTGTGTATTCGGGGCAATCCCATGAAACTTTCACATGACTTTGGGCTGCCAAATTATAAATTTCATCCGGTTCGATTTTTTGAATAATATGAATAAGACTCAAAGTATCTGTCATATCGCCGTAATGCAAAAAGAAACGTGCATCTTCTTTATGGAAATCTTCATAAATATGGTCGATACGTGCTGTGTTAAAAGAGGAGGATCGCCTTTTAATGCCATGAACTTCATATCCTTTTTCCAAAAGAAGTTCTGCCAAATAAGAACCATCTTGACCTGTTATACCGGTGATAAGTGCTTTTTTCATATCAATCTCCGTTTGTTAATAAAAATTCTTTTGTTACATCAGGCCCGCTGACTTGAACAACGCTTGAATTTCCCGATTTTAAAACAGCTTGCGCCAACGTATAATCGTTACCGCCTTCAAAGGTTTTATCCCCGAAAAAAATAATTTTTTCAGCCGGAAATTTTGCGCGTAACTTCTCGGCAACTTGTTCTTTCCCATAGCCTTTCGGCGTGATATCCATTGAAATCATTCCGCCAATGGAAATATCATATTCTTTAAAAGTTTCACTTAATTCGTTTTTAATTTTTTCGCGCTCACAATGTTCTTTATCAAACTCAAAATATTTTATTCTCTCCTCATAAGGACAATCTCGCCCTAAAACAGAAAAATTAATCATTCCGTCTCTTTTTTCAATATAATTATCAAATAGCTGATAAGGGTATGAGGTTGAAGCGCGATAATTTTCAAGCATTTTTAAAAGCTTTTCATCTGCTTTAAATTCATTTTTATAAACAAAACGTCCCTTTTGCCACAACACATTTCCCATGGAGCAATAAATACCTTCAAAAACATTCATGACTTCTAAAGAAAGTTGTTCTGTAACTTTTTTAAAATCAGATCCCGTAACAATAAAACTCTTTTTATTCTTAGCCCAAGAAACAAAAAAATCTTCAAATTCTTTTGTCATCTTTAATCTTGGAGGTGTTAAAGTGCCATCTAAATCAAATAGAAAAAGAGTCATTTACTCTTTTCTCCAATTATTTAAAATCCATGAAGAAGAGTTTGCTTTATTGTTACCGCCAACGCCAAAACAAAGGGCGACATCCAACTCATTACAAACAGATTCTTCCGGAATATTTTCTTTTGTTCTGTCCCCGCCATTAGCAAAAACAAGCATGGCATCCGGATACTTTTCTCTTGCTTTTCTGATCCCATCAGAAGCGGAATTATCGCTATCATCAAATCCGATAACATCAATCACATTTTTAAGATATCCGCAAACAGCAGCTCTTGTCTTGAAATTCATAAAGTTTTTGCCTTTTTTTCTGACCAACCAGTCATCTGAATTCAACAATAAAATAACACCGTCTGAATTTTCAGCCGCCTCTTTAATCATGGCAATATGACCTTCATGCAAAGGATCAAAACCACCGGAAACAATATAATAAGTTGTCATTTATCCACCCTTTCTGATTAATGTTATCATTATGAGAAAGACAAGAAAAAAAAGCAAGACTTATTTTATGTATGGCACACAAGCGTTTTTCAAACAGACAAATTTTTCTTGTTGATTCAAGGTGTTTTTAATTGTCAAAAAATAAAAAGAATCCATTTTTTCTGTTTGTGTAAAAAGACCTTTATTGTTTGTTGCTTCAAAACATCCGTTTTTATTTTGCTTGACTGTATAATATCTTTTTAATCGTAACGGAATTAAAAATTCTTTAAACTGAATTTTATTGTGGCAATTCTTTAAACAAATCCCATATTCGCTAAGAAATCTTTTTTGAAAGAAAACATTCCAATATGAGCAAGTATTATTATCCATTGATCCGTTATTATATAAATGTTCGGCTCTATTTTCCCCTCCTTTAAAATTAAACATCAAAACATTTGAAGGGTAAATTTTATAAGATGTTAGCGTTTCTTTTGTTTCCAAAAAAATATCTGTCCAAATTTGAGGAGACGGAATATCTCTAAATTTTGTTTGAGCACGGTAATAATCTATAATTTTCTTAATGAAAGGATGATCTTTTACAACACCGATAATACCGGCAGATAAACGACCCTTTCTTTCATTCGTTAAAACCAAATCTTCAGTCAATAATGAAACAAACGACCGATTGATTTTCATATCCGTATCCAAATATATTCCGCCTTCTTTATCAAGAGCTTTCAGGCGACACCAATCAGATACAAAACGCCATTCTTTTTTTTGATAAGCTTCTCGAACAAAAGGATTATCATTCACATTACAATTTCTTTCATCCCATCTTTTGATTTGATAATCCGGCATCTTTTTTTGCCAGTCTTTTATATTTTTTTGAATATTTTCGGGAACGGGTCCACCCACCCAAACATAATGAATTTTTTTTGGAATACTTGGCTGAATCAAATTTTTTTCATATAAGTCAGAAACAATATTAAACAAAAAAAGTTGACACTTAATATGTGTTAATCCTGCAAAAATAAGTGTTATAAAAATAATAAAAATTTTTATCCGCAACACTCTCATTTTGCCCCTAGCTCTTTTTTAAGAGCATTAATTAATGCTTTTTTGACAATTTTAGGTTTTATATTCATCTTATCTAATTCTTCAATTGAGGCTTCATAAAGCTCATATTTATTTTGTTCATTTGAAAGCACCCATTCAGAACCGCTTGGTATTCCTCTGGAAACTTCTTTTGCAATATAAAAATCAACGCTGTTACGCATGTCAACATCATCTAAATGAAACAAAAAAGAAATTTCAGCTACTTGACTCCCCGTTTCCTCCAAAAGCTCTCTTTTCAAAGCCTCAAGCGAGTTTTCGTTTTCTTCAATTCCGCCTCCGGGGGTCACATAATATGGTTCTTGCCCGATTTTAATTCGTTTGATAAACAAAATTTTATTTTCTTTTGTTAATACAAGCGCTCTGGACGATTTTCGAAATTCAATCATGTTGACCTCCTTTTTCTTATTTATACAATAGATTTTCAACTTTTTTCAAGCAAAAAACAATTTGATTTCCCATAAATAATATGTTAAACTATTTCAAATAGTTAAAAGGAGTTTTTATGATTAGAAATGCCACAATGAAAGATGCGGAAAGCATCTTAAAACTCGTCAATGAAAATGCATCCAAAGGCTTAATGCTTTCAAAATCACCTTATGCAGTTTATAAGGACATTCAAGCTTATATTGTTTATGAAGAAGAGGGAAAAATTTTAGGATGCGCCCGTTTAAATATTGCTTGGAATGATTTAGCGGAAATTGCTTCTTTGGCCGTTGATATAAATGAAAGAGGAAAAGGCATCGGTAAGCAACTTGTTCTTCACTTGGTTGAAAGAGCAAAATATTTGGATATTAAACGTGTGTTCACCTTAACGTATCAAGTGCCGTTTTTTATCAAATGCGGATTTCAAGAAGTTGACAGACAAGCGCTTTCCTATAAGGTTTTCGGCGATTGTTTAAGTTGCCCCAAAGTAAACAATTGCGATGAACATGCGCTTGTTTTAGATATATAAAAATTTTTATTGATACGCGGATACATATTATTGTATATTAAAAGAAAGTGTTCAATTCTTTTAATGAGGGCAATATGAAAAAATATCTTTTACTCTCCGCTATTTTCTTTATTCCGTTTAGTGCAAAAGCAAGCCCTTGGGAAATGAGTGCGCATGGTCTTGTCGGGGCTTATTTTGGTGTCAGCGAAACAAAATATGAAAATAAATATCCCTCCCGTTTCGTTACACGTTCAGATGCCACTTTAAAGCTTGATTATAAAATCAATGAAACACATAAAATCGGTGTTCATGCCGCTTCAACACTGATGTATCGACAAGATGATAAAGACCGTTCCGAAGGCGAAGTCAGGTTTTATCCTTATTTGCAAGATGAATCAAAATGGGGTATCATTCAAATCGGATACACAAAAAATGCAGCCAATCAATTGCATAAAGGAGCAACGGATATCACATTTTTAGGCATTGATGATTCAAATGCAACCTATTTTTTAAGTAATCCGAACTGGTCTGGCGGGTTTAAATCATCAGCTTATTACACCGCAAATGCCACAGCGATTTTAACAGATGGCAGAGCCCCTAAACTAACCTATATTACACCAAAGATAAACGGATTTAAGCTTGGCGCTTCCTATACCGTTCATAATGCAAACAGACGCGGAACAACCAGCCGATATGTTGATTATGAAACCAATGAAGACGGCTATACTTTTGGGGCTCAAAAAGAATTCGTTTTGTCTGAAAAATCAAAAATTTACACCTCATTGGGTTACGGTGTTTTCAACTCTACAGATAAAGAAATTTCTTTTGGTTCTCAATATCATTACGGATCATTTAATATCGGCGCAGGATATAAAAAAGCTTATATCGACGGAACAAAAAACCCGATTTCAACAAAAAGAGTTAATTCCTATCTACCGGCTTATTTTGATAATTTCAGAGAATCCGAAAGCTATAATGTCAGCATGGGATATGGATGGGAAAAATTTAAAACGAATATAGCTTATTTCTTTTCTGAAGCAACAAACACACGGCATCAAAACTCTTTATATATCTGGTCAAATGTGTATAATTTAACAGATAATGTTGAACTTTATGGCATTTTATCACATTTAAATTCAAACAGCGAAACACACGAAAAAGATAATGAAGGCACCTCCTTTATTATGGGAATCGGATACCGTTTCTAATAAATAAAAAATGAAAAAAGCCTCAAAAAAGAGGCTTTTTTTTTAAGCTTTTGTATGATCTCTTAAGTTATATGGGATAGGCTTTTTCGAAAGTATTTTTTTTGGCTTTGATACATAAGCTTTTTTTAACAACTGAACCATTTTTTCACCCCTCATAACAGCACAGGTCATTGTTTTTTGATAAGCTTTATCTTTTTTATATCCTTTTGCCCCTTTTTCAAATAAAAGTTTTGCCGTTTCATAATTACCGGCCGTAACCGCCGTTAAAAAAGGTGTTTTTCCCTCAAAATCTCTTTTATGGATATCAGAACCTGCCTCTAATAAAATAAGAATCAACTCCTCATTTCCTGAACTGGCAAGACTATGCAAAGGTATTTGTTGAGCAATATCTTCTTTATTCACATCAGCCTTATTTTTTAACAAAAATTTGATTATTTCAGGATGTCCACCAAGACAAGCATAATGCAAAGAGGAACATCCGTGAGCACTTGTTTCATTTACATCTTTCCCAAGTTCAACAAGTTTTTTAACAACTTTCATACACCCCCATCTGCAAGCAGCCATCAAAGGGGTTAATCCCCTTTCAGCTTTAATATCGGTATCAATCCCCTCTTCTATTGATTTTAAAATTTCTTCTTCAGTTAGTTCGTTAACACTGACCAAATGAATCATTTTATGAATAGACATTACTTTTTTCTCCATTTATCACTAAAAAAAACAGGTGAAAAAACTCACCTGTTTTTTTATTTAAAGACACTTATTTTTCGTTTTCACCTCTTTGACGCGGTGTCAAAACCAACTTTTGATCCGAAATTTTTTGTCTTTCAGCCAATTTATCCAAACTAATAAATGCTTGAGCTCTTGTTTCAAGTGCCAATCCATAAAGCTTTGGACTTGCCTCTTTCACGGCATCTACCAATAATTGGCGCGAATTCATATATTCTTTATGTCTTTCAACAGACCATTTTGGCGTAGGATCATCTCTTGTTTGTTGATAATTAATAATCTTTTCAGCCAATAAAATTTGTTGTGCAGCCAATGAAAGCCCTTTTGCCCAATCAGCTTTAATTGCCCATTGTTGCATCTTTGTTAAGTGTTCCGGTTCATCCGGTTCTGTCATTAATTCACCGACAACTTTGGCAACTTTTGATCCGAAATGTGTTTCAACATCTTTAACAGTCCATGGTTGTTTACCATTTTCGGTATCAATACGTTTTGGCTCATGACATTTGTTAAGCAAAGAAGAAGCCAACAATATTTCTTTTTCTTCACCGGTTAATTCAGAATATTCATCCAACATATCATATGTTTTTTGAAGTTGTTTAATCATTGTTGAACTTTTGCCGAATTTAACATTTCCATGCAAATCAGTTGCAACTTTCAATGCTTTATTGACTAATGGTGTCATATTACCTCCTATATATAAGCATTAAAACAATGGATGAAGTATATCATCTTTTTTAATTGTTGTCAAATTTTTTATACAGACAAGATAAACAAATAAAAACTCTAGGGGATAATAACAATTATAAAAAAACAAAAGAAAAATAATTGACATTCCTTTTTTTATAATGTTAGGCTAATTCATATATATCACAAAAAAAGGAGGAAGAAATGAACCCATATATTGAAATTAAGGGTCGAAAAATCGGTCTTGACTATGCGCCACTGGTAATCGCTGAAATCGGCATTAACCATAATGGGTCATTAGAAGAAGCAAAAAAATTAGTTAGAGCAGCAAAAGAAGCCGGTGCCGAAATCGTTAAACATCAAACACATATTCCCGATGAAGAGATGAGTCAACTTGCCAAAAAAGCCATCCCAGGTAATTCAAGTTTTTCAATTTATGATATTATGGCTCGATGCGCATTAAGTGAAGAAGATGAAATTGAAATGAAAAGATATACCGAAGAACTCGGCATGATTTTTATTTCAACACCATTTTCTTTTGCAGCGGCTGACAGATTAAAAAAAATGGATGTGCCGGCTTTTAAAATCGGTTCCGGAGAAATGAACAATTACGATTTCGTTGAATATATCGCCTCTTTTCATAAACCAATTATTTTATCAACAGGCATGAATGATATTGAAAGTGTGAAAAAAGCAGTTGCGGCCATTGAAAAATATCACAAAAATTATGTTATCATGCACACAACAAACCTTTATCCGACACCAAGCCATTTAATTCGTTTGGGCGCATTGGAAGAAATCAAAAAAGAATTCCCTAATGCCATTATCGGCTTATCGGATCATAGTTTAAATAATTTAGCCTGTTTATCCGCCGTTGCTTTAGGAGCCAGCGTTTTGGAACGCCATTTTACGGATACAAATGAAAGAAAAGGCGAAGATATTATTTGTTCAATGGATATTAAAGAATGCGCTGAATTAATTCTTCAAAGCAAAGAAGTCCAAAAAATGCGCGGTGGGAAAAAAGAAGCTGCCAAAGAAGAACAAGTCACAATTGAATTTGCTTTTTCAACACTGGTTGCAAAAAATGATATTCCAAGCGGGACGGTTTTAACCAGAGAATTATTTGATACCAAACGCCCTTATTTAAAAGGAATTTTAGCATCCGATATGGATTTGGTAATTGGCAAAAAAACCATCAATCCCATTTCAAAAGGAGCTCATTTCGAATGGAGCGATATTGAAAAATGACAAACATTTCATTTATTTCCGGAACACGGGCGGACTATGGAAAAATCAAGCCGTATATTGATTTTTTATGCAATCAGGAAAATAAAAAAGTTTTTGTGTTCACAACCGGCATGAATATGCTTAAAAAATATGGCTCAACTTATAAATTCATTAAGAGCGACCTAAAGAAAAAATGCATTGTCAGAACGGATAAAAAATTTAAACCGACTTCAACCGCATTGGAAACAGCACATATTTTAAAAACTTATGACAAACACCTTAAAAAAGATAAAATTGATTTTGTTTTTGTTCATGGAGACCGGCCGGAAGTTTTAGCCGCCACCCAAGCCGCCGTTTTTAATAACATTCCCGTTTGCCACATTGAAGCCGGCGATTTTTCCGGTTCGGTTGATGAATTAATCCGCCATGCAACAAGCAAACTATCTCACCGTTTTTTGGTAGCTGACGAAAGGGCAAAACAAACGCTCCTTCAAATGGGCGAAAAAGAAGACTCTATTTTCATTACAGGCAATTCCTCACTTGCTTTTAAAATTGAAGATCCGACAAAAAAGGAACTTTCCCTTTTAAATTCATATAAAAATTACGGCGTTTTAATTTATCATCCGGTAACAACACTTGATAAAAAAATATTGAAAGAAGAAATCAATTCTTTAATGAGTGCATTAGACAAAAGCGAAAAAGATTATGTTGTTATTTTACCGAACAATGATTTGGGTTCCGAAATTATTTTAAAGACCTATCAAAAATATGCAACCAATGAAAAATTTCATTTCATTAAATCTTTTTCATTCAATGCCTTTAATTATGTATTAAAAAATGCCGATTTTTTGATTGGGAATTCATCTTGTGGCATCAAAGAAGCCCCATTTTATCAAGTTCCGGTTATTGATATCGGCTGTCGCCAAAACAACAGATTTGAACATTTAAATTTAAAAGATTTCTATCATTTAAACGACCTTTCAAAAATTGAAGAAACCATTTTAAAAGTTCAAAACAAAAAGAAAAAGCCTATAAAATATCATTATCGGGAGGCCTTTTTTAAGACATTAAAGAAAGTTTTCACGGATGATTTTTTTGATGTGAAAGTTCAAAAAACATTTTCAAAAGTCGAAAAATAAAATTTGAAATATTTTATTTTAAATAAAATGTGTTATCTCAAAAAAAATGATTGACTTTACTGTTTTTTTATGACCACAATGCTTTTATAGGTTATGTGTTAATTTAATTTTTTTAGGGAGACAAAAAATGCCAGAATCAAGAACACAACAAGTTGAGATTCTTGACTTTACCGAACAAGCACATACGAATGCCCAAAGAGATTACGAATCTTTTTTAGCTCCTCTAAAAAAAAGAAACTATTGGAATTTTCCAGCAATTTTCTTTTTATAAGATAAAATATAGGATGAAACCGGATTAAAAAAGCGCCGAAAAATCAGCGCTTTTTTACTTATCAAACCTATCTTGTAATCGGTTTATATTTAATACGATGCGGTTGATCGGCATCCGCCCCTAAACGGCGCTTTCTGTCTGCTTCATATTCTTCATAATTTCCTTCAAAATAAACAACCTGGCTATCCCCTTCAAAGGCAAGAATATGCGTTGCCAAACGATCTAAAAACCAACGGTCGTGAGAAGTAATAACAGCACATCCCGGGAAATTCATCAACGCTTCTTCAAGGGCTCGCAATGTATCCACATCTAAATCATTGGTCGGTTCGTCAAGCAACAGAACATTGGCGCCTTGTTTTAACATTTTTGCCATGTGAACACGGTTACGTTCACCCCCTGAAAGTTGCCCGACTTTCTTTTGTTGATCCGGCCCTTTAAAATTGAATTGAGAGACATAACCGCGAGAATTAACTTCGCGTTTACCCAAAGTTAAAATATCTTTTCCTTCGGAAATTTCCTGCCAAACTGTTTTATTATCATCCAAAGCATCTCTTGATTGGTCAACATAACCTAAAGACACCGTTTCACCCACACGGAATGTTCCACTATCAGGCGTTTCTTGTCCGGTGATAATTTTCATCAATGTTGTTTTACCGGCACCATTCGGACCGATAATCCCAACAATACCACCGGCCGGCAATTTAAATGATAAATTTTCAAATAATAATTTATCTCCAAATGCTTTTGTAAGGTTCTCGGCTTCCAAAACAACTTGCCCTAATCTTGGTCCGGCCGGAATGATAATTTGCGCCACTTCAGGAGCTTTTTCTCTTTCTTGCGATTTTTTCAAAAGCTCTTCATAAGCCGTGATACGGGCTTTTGATTTGGCTTGTCTTGCTTTTGGTGATTGGCGCACCCATTCAAGTTCTTCTTTCAATGTTTTTTGACGGTTGTTATCCGCATTTTGCTCTTGCTCCATGCGTTTTTGCTTTTGCTCTAACCAACTTGTATAGTTTCCTTCAAACGGGATACCTTCACCCCTGTCCATTTCCAAAATCCAACCGGTTACATTGTCAAGGAAATATCTGTCGTGCGTTACCATCACAACGGTGCCAGTATAATTTTTCAAGAAGACTTGCAACCAAGCAACGGATTCAGCATCCAAGTGGTTCGTCGGTTCGTCAAGTAAAAGCATATCCGGTTTTGAAAGCAACAAACGACATAAAGCTACACGGCGCTTTTCCCCACCCGAAAGTTTTGTTACATCCGCATCTGCCGGCGGACAACGAAGCGCATCCATTGCAATTTCAATGGTGCGTTCAAGTTCCCATCCGTTACAAGCATCAATTTTTTCTTGCAATTCGGCTTGTTCCATTAAAAGAGCATCCATATCCGCATCCGGATCGGCAAATTTCATATTCACTTCTTCAAAACGGGCGAGTAAATCTCTGATTTCCCCAACACCGTCCATAATATTTCCCATCACGTCTTTATTCGGATCAAGTTGTGGTTCTTGCGGTAAATATCCGACTTTCACACCATCAGCTGCAAAAGCTTCGCCTGTGAAATCTTGGTCTAATCCGGCCATAATTTTAATAAGCGTTGATTTACCGGCACCATTCGGACCAATCACCCCGATTTTTGCCCCTGGGAAAAAGCTAAGCCAAATGTGTTTTAACACCTCTTTTCCACCAGGAAATGTTTTACACAAATCTTTCATCACATAAATATATTGATATGACGCCATTTTTTATCCTTTCTTAAACTAATAAATTTTATCAGCACTATATCAGTAAACAAAAAAAGAAGCAAGATAATTTATTAAATATTTTAAATAAATTCACTTTAATAAAAATTATTGACAAATTTATGTTTTTATGGTACTATTGCTGTATTCAAGGATAATAGGAGGTTTTATGTACCAAGCATTAAATGAAAAAGAAATAACAAATCTTTTTTCTTCATTTCATCAAAGGTTAAAAGAACAATCTCAACAATATATAAGCTCTTTTTCTCAATCACAATCTAATATATCACCAAAAGATCAAGCTCATCTTGAAGAAGTAATTTATGATTTATTGATTGCTTCGCATCTTTTTAACAGAAATAAAATGAAAACATTTTCTGGAATAAAAGAGATTTTTGATGCGTTTAACAATAATGAGAATATTGAAGAAAAAGCAATAAAGATTAAAAAAGAGTGGGATATTTATAAAGATGAAATAGAAGATGCAATTGACTATGGATTAAATCTAAGAGATAAGGTAAATCCTTATTATCCAGCGTGTTTCAATGATACTGAAAGAGTGTTTTTCAAAGTAGAAGAACAAGGCTCATTAACCTCTATTTTTAACCAGTTTATTCAAAAATACAATGAGATTTTGCCTAACACCTATAAAATGGTATTAGAAAGGGTGGATAAAGGGTTGAATAATAATTCTATATCTGCAGGGCGTTTTTTAATGCAACAAATCAAAGCATTTGAACGTGCCAAAAAACAACTTGCTGAATTTGCGACAGAAAGCTTATCCACTGTTGTTCTTGAAATTAACAATCAAAAAGAGGGGATTGTACAATATCAAAAAGATGCTTCTGTGACACCTCAAAAGAAAATAAAGGTTAATCCATTTGTTTTTTATGTTTTGAAAGATAAAATGTGTCAATTATCCAAAGAGGATTCTTTGAATGATTTAGTAACCCACTTAACAAATGAAATAAATGAATTATCAGGCACTTTAAAAAAATATCAGTTTGAAGCAGAAAGGGATAGAAAAGATTTTGAAAGCAAAGAAGAAACGCCAATTGATTTAATTATGTTTTCAAAAAAAGCTTATGATATTGCCAATATGGCTGGTTATGTTGATTGGTGGTCTTGCATGGAGCCTGTAGATGATGGTTGCGGTGAGTATAAATATATGCCTTCTTATATTGGAAGAGGGGCAATCGTTGCCTACGGATATAATTCAAAAAATCCTTATAAAGCAATTTCAAGAATTCTTTTAAAACCATTTTATGGAGCAAATGATTCAACTCATGTTTTTTATAATCAAGACAATATTTATGGGCGTTTTTCATTTGAATTTAAAGATGTTGTTTCGAAAATAGCCGAAGAAGTTTTTGATAACAGAAATGAAAATGAGCCTTTTTATAGACAACCACGTCAATTTTATTCTCCAACATGGCGTTATGCAATACAAAACACGGATGTGGAAAGCTGGTTAACCAATTATGGTATCAATGTTAAAAAACGAAATACTTCGCTTGTTATTCAAGAAGATATTAGTTTACATGATTTAAAATTAAAAACATTACCAAACTTTTCAAACTATATCGTACCACATTTCTATTGTTACAACAATCCTCTTGAGAGTTTGAAAAATTCACCTTCAGTTGTTTCTTATGATTTTAATGCTAGTTTAACACTCATTAAATCGCTAGAGGGAGGTCCAAAATGTGTTGGGGATGAGTATAACGTTGATTGCTGCCCCGAACTTGTCACTTTAAAAGGATTAGCAAAAAAAGTTGGTGAATTTTCGGCTAAAAATTGCAAAAATTTAAAAAGATTAGAAGCTGAAAATACAATTGTTGAAGATTCCTTTTGTATTGAGGGAGCTAAAAACCTTAAAAGTTTAATTGGGTGTCCTAAAAACATTGGTGGGGATTTTTCGTTTTCTCTTACCAATTTAAGTATGTTGGATGAATTACCCAAGGTGTATGGTAGGGCTTTGTGTTATGCAAGCAAAGATTTTAAAATTCCAAAAGAAGGTTTTGTTCTTTCTAACAACAATCCTAAACTTCAATTTATGTATCCATTATTTAAGCAAGAAGGCCGTATTTATAACTTTTTTAACTTACCAGAAAATTTTGTTGTCAAACAAAATATTTTAATAAATTGCGACACAGAATATGGGGATGAACTACCCGATTTAAGTGGTGTTATCGTTGATGGGAATATCTCTTTTGAAGAAGGTTTCAAACTTTCGCATTGGGAATGGGAGCCCAAAAAAATAACTGGTTGGATAAATACAGCCGGAACAGAAAATGCAACTTCTGTTCCTGAAGAGTTGTTTTCTTTCACAACAGCTTCATCAAAAGGTGTTGTGAAAGATGTTGACTCTCGCAATCTAAACAGTAAGAGCGATGATTTGAAAAAAGAAAAAATCGCCACACAACAAAATAAAAACAAGGGATATTATATTTCTTTTGAAAATCAACATTGTTAAAATATTGATGTTTTGTATTTTTTGTATAAATGAAAATAGAGTAATGGCTGTATAATTTAATTGATAACAAAGAGTTTTTTCTTGATTTTTTCAAAAAAAGAAAATATAATGTAGCCGTTTATTAATTTTATGGAGTTTTTTTATGGCAAAAGAAGAAGTTTTGCAATTTACGGGGACAGTTACAGAAGCTTTGCCAAATGCTACGTTTCGAGTCACACTTGAAAACGGGCATGAAATCATTGCACACACATCCGGTAAAATGCGCAAGTTCCGCATTCGTGTAATGGTTGGTGATAAAGTTGAAATTGAAATGACACCGTATGACCTTTCAAAAGGTCGCATTGCGTTTAGACACAAAGCTTAAAATCAAACATAATCTTATTTTTTAATAAGGGGGCGAAAGTATGCAATTTGAACTTGGCATTTTTTTATTTGAATTACTCATATTAATCGGTTCAATAAAATTATTATTTCCTCTTCTTATTTTGAGCAAAAATAAAGATATTTCTGTTGCAGATTTTTTAAATGTCTGTGCTCTTTTAATCGGAGCGCTGGTTACGGGTGGTTGTTTAATAAGCTTTGGCATAGAACATAAAATCGGTTTAATCCCTACTTTGGTCAGTTTAATGGCTTTAGGGGGAAGTTTTTTATTTTATAAGCTCAAAAAAAATGATGTTCACGCTGTTTTAGTAACTCTTTTGTTTTGTTCTATCGGCGCTTTTTTATTACCGACAAACACACCAGTTCAAAATTTAGCTCCTGTGGAAATTTTATCAAAAATCGCCGCCGTTTGCGGGTGGACGATTTTTATTTTTATGATGCAAAAATTAGACCGGATTCCTTTCTTTTCTTTTTCAGCTTTTTCCAGTCTTTTCATCATCATCTCATTTATGAGTTCATATTTCTTTTTATTTTTTAGTCCGATATTTTCTCTTCTTTGCTTTTCTGCTCTGGGACTTTCCGGCCTAAGCGCCCTACTTTTAAAAAAGCAAAATGTCATGTGGTTTGGCCCAACGCTTTGTTTCTTTTTATCTTACATTGCCGGTTATTTTGGGGTTTACACAAGCGCACTCGGGTTTGGTGAAATTTTGCCTGTTTTTATTGCCTTTGAGCTTTTGGAAATTATTTTAGCATTCAGCATCAACTATATAAAAGAAAAAAAGTTTCTACCACTTACAACTCCGTTTTTAGTCGAAAGAGCTTATGCTTCCGGTAAAAATGTTGCAAAAGCGGTTAAAAAGATGTTTTGGACATGTTTTTTCTTTGCCGGACTTGGATTTGTTTTTATTTATGTTAGCAAAAAAGTTCCTCATCTCAATTCAACAGACGGCCTTTTTGCTATCTTAATCGTAACAGGGATTTTACTTTTGAATACTTATATTGTTTTTTCTTCATGGGGGAAAGAAAAAAAAGAGTTTAAAAATCTTTTTAAAGATATAAAAAAGGAATTAAATAACTTATCTGAAGAAACAAAAAAAATTAAAAAACAAATCAAAAAATAAAAAGGATACCCCATGATTCCTCTTTACAACAAGCCGAAATTAACCGGCGATGCCGGATTTGAATTGATTTCAGCCTTTGAACCGGCCGGTGATCAACCTCAAGCGATTCAAGAGCTTGTTGACGGATTAAAACGTGAAGAAAAAAATCAAGTTTTATTGGGAATCACCGGATCCGGTAAAACTTTTACAATGGCTCATGTCATTCAACAAATGCAACGCCCGACTTTAATTTTGGCACACAATAAAACTTTGGCGGCGCAACTTTATGCCGAAATGAAAACTTTTTTCCCAAACAATGCAGTGGAATATTTTGTTTCATATTATGATTATTATCAACCGGAAGCATATATCCCGAAAACAGATACTTTTATTGAAAAAGATTCCGCAATTAATGAACAAATTGACCGATTGCGGCATGCAGCCACGCGTCATGTTTTGGAAAGAAGAGATGTGATTATTGTTTCTTCCGTTTCTTGTATTTATGGCTTGGGCTCGGCAGAATCTTATTCTTCCATGGCCTTTAGCTTAAAAAAAGGCGAAGAAGTTGATATAACTGAACTTTCAAAAAAATTAGTTGAGTTACAATATAAAAGAAATGATATTGCTTTTGAGCGCACCTGTTTCCGCCAAAACGGAGATATACTGGATATTTTTCCTTCTCACTATGAAGATCTGGCTTGGCGCATTTCCTTTTTTGGAGAAGAAATTGAATCCATTTATGAATTTGATCCATTAACCGGCAAAAAAAAGCTGGAACTAAATGAAATTACTGTTTTCCCTGCAAGCCATTATGTAACACCGCGCCCTGCTCTTTCTCAAGCCATTAAAACAATTAAAGAAGAACTCAACGCAACACTTCATTTTTTTAAAGAAAACTCAAAACTTTTGGAAACAGAGCGCCTTTCCTCTCGAACAAGATATGATTTGGAAATGCTGGAAGCCACGGGTTCTTGCAAAGGAATTGAAAATTATTCGCGTCATTTAACAGGCCGAAAAAAAGGCGAAGCTCCCCCAACTTTATTTGAATATTTACCAGAAGATGCTTTGATTTTTATTGACGAAAGCCATGTTACTGTTCCACAAATCGGCGCCATGTATCGTGGTGACTTTGCAAGAAAATCCGTTTTATCCGAATATGGATTTCGTTTACCCAGTTGCTTAGATAATCGCCCGCTTAAATTTGAAGAATGGAACGAAATGCGTCCCAAAACCATTTTTGTTTCAGCCACACCAGGACCTTTTGAGCTTGAGCAAACAAAAGGTGTTTTCACCGAACAAATCATTCGCCCAACCGGACTTTTAGACCCTGAATGCATAATTCGCCCCATTAGCACGCAAGTTGATGATTTGATGCATGAAGCAAAAGAAGTTGCAAAAAAAGGGGGGCGTGTTTTAGTGACAACACTCACAAAAAAAATGGCGGAAGATTTAACGGATTATCTGATGGAAAATAATGTGAAGGTCAGATATTTACATTCGGATATTGACACTTTAGAGCGCATCCAAATTATCAGGGATTTAAGACTGGGCACTTTTGATGTTTTGGTCGGCATCAACCTTTTAAGAGAGGGTCTTGACATTCCCGAAGTTGAATTAGTTGCCATTTTAGACGCTGATAAAGAAGGTTTTTTAAGATCGACAACATCCCTCATTCAAACCATTGGACGCGCGGCAAGAAATGTAAACGGCCGAGTGATTTTATATGCCGATAAAATAACAAAATCCATTGAAGCAGCTCTTTATGAAACCAACAGACGCCGGCAAAAGCAAATAGAATTTAATGTGGAACATAACATTCAACCTAAAGGCATTCAAAAAGCCATTCCTGATTTGATTCAAGACTTTAATGATTTGGTCGGATCTAACGAAAAGAAATCTGCCCAATCTCTTGAAAAAGACTTGCCGGAATCTATTGAAGAAATCAAAAAACAAATGAAAATTGCTGCGGATGCGCTTGAATTTGAAAAAGCCGCTCAGTTAAGAGATAAACTTAAAAAACTGGAACAACTTGCTGTTCAGGAATTATAAGGAGATAAAATGAAAGAAATTTTAATCAAAGCTTTGATTATGTTAATCCTCATCATTTTTATTTATGTTTTGATTGCTTTTCTTTTATATAGTTTTCAATCAAAAATTATTTTTCATCCGGAAGCGAATAAGCCAAACATTTCTGTTATTCAAGAAAAAATCAAACATATTAAAGAAGTCACATATCTCCTTCCAAACGGAAAAGAAATTTATGCTTGGTATTTAAAACCTAAAAAAAATAAAAAATTGATTGTTTTTTTTCATGGGAACACTGGTAATCTTTTAAACAACACCAATCAACTTCACTTTTTCAATGAATTAGGTTATGGCGTTTTAATGCCCGAATATGAAGGATTTGGGGGTATAAAAGGAAATTTAACTCAAAAAGAATTGGAGCAAGACGCTAAAACAGCTTTACTTTTTGCTTTAAGCAAAGGCTATAACGAAAAAGATATCATTATTTACGGGCATTCCCTTGGCACTTATGTTGCCACTTATGCCGCAAACTTTATGGCGCAAGAAAAAAAACCGGTCCATGCCCTTGTTTTAGAAACGCCGTTTTATTCAATTTTAGACATGGCAAAAAACAGATTTGGGAATATTTTTCCTTATTCCATTCTGTTAAAAGATAAATTTGAAACCGACAAACTGATTACAAATATTCAAACCAAACTTTATATCGGGCATGGGAAAAATGACACGGTTGTGCCTTATTCACAAGGCTTAAAACTTTATGAAAAAGCACCACATCCGAAAGTTTTCTTTTCCGATGACACCGCCGATCATCATCAACTGCCAAAAAACGGATTTATTCACGCCGTTTTAGATGATAAAGAATAAAAGACTTGACGGAACCTATAATATTTTCTAAACTCTTTTTATAAAAAAACATAAAAAAAGGGCGAAAGATGGGTGTAATCAAACCTTCTTTAAAAAGAAAAGAGAAAAAAAATTTAAACGCGCAAGAAACTTTGCGGGAATTGAAAAAAATTATCAAGCAAAATCTTTCAGTTCAAGAAAAACTTGATATCATCACCAAATTAACAGCCGAGCATTTAAAAACACAAGCCTGCACATTTTATATAATGCGCCCCGGTGAAGTTTTGGAATTATATGCCACTTACAGACTTGATAAAAAAGCAGTTCATGAAACATTTTTGCGCATTGGCGAAGGATTGAATGGCGAAGTTGCTTTAAGACGAAAACCTTTACAAGTTGAAAATGTATGGAGTCATTCGGGATTTGTTTATAAACCCGAAACAAAAGAATTAAATCTCAATTCTTTTGCCGCTGTTCCGGTTATTCACCAAGATATTTTAATCGGTGTTTTAAGCGTTCAAAAAAAAGAGCAATACCGTTTTAATGATGCCGAAATTGATTTTCTTTTCATCATATCCATGATTTTAAGCGGGCTACTTTTAAATCTTTTGACCCACAATGAGGGAAAAGTTGCCAGTGCCAGACGCCATAAAAAATTAGATGCCGTCTGTTTAATTTCAGGGCTTGCCATCGGCAAAGCCTATGTGCATAAACGCATTCAGTTTGACACCATTTTATCTTCCGATAAATTAGCCGAGCAAAAAAAATTAATTGCAGCAATCAGAAAAGTTGAAGAAGAAATTTCTCAAAAATTATTGCTACCGGATATCACTCATGAACAAGCCGAAATTTTTAAAACCTATTTAATGTTCACAAGAGATAAGGGCTGGGCAAAAAAAATTAACAATGCAATTGAATCCGGTTTAACGGCGGAAGCTGCTATCCAAAAAGTACTCAACGAAATTACCGAACGAATGAGTATGATGAGCGATCCATATATCAAGGAACGCTTGCATGATTTTCAAGACTTGGCCGGCAGGATAACGCGTCATTTAAACAAAAAACAAGTTAAATCTTCTAAACGACTTTCAAAAAACACTATTTTGGTTGCCAAAAATTTAGGCCCTGTTGAATTATTAGATTATGATTTAAGCAAAATTAAAGCGATTGTTTTGGAAGAAGGCTCCCAAACAATGCACATGACCATTGTGGCTAAATCGCTTAACATTCCAGTTGTTTCGGGGATTAAAGACATCACAAACAGCATTTTAAATGATGATGTTTTAGCTGTTGACGCCGTTAATGGCTTTTTATACATTAATCCTTCAGATGAAGTCTTAGATGACTTTGATGAACGCTTTAAAACATATAAACAACGCCAAGCGCAATATCTTCCGTTTAAAAATCAACCAAGCGAAACAAAAGATGGTGTTTATATTTCTTTAAATATTAATGCCGGATTACCAACTGATATTTCAAACACAAAAAATTTCCAATATGACGGCATCGGATTATATAGAACGGAATTGCCTTTTATGTCTGCCGAACAATTACCTGATTTAAAAGAGCAAATTGCCATTTATAAAAACGTTTTCAAAGAAGTGGGCGATAAAAAAGTTATTTTCAGAACGCTTGATATCGGGTCAGATAAAATTTTGCCATATTTTGAAAATAAAAAAGAAGAAAATCCGGCAATGGGTTGGCGCTCCATTCGTATCACATTGGACAGGCGCATCATTTTAAAAACACAACTAAGAGCCTTGGTTAAAGCTTCTCATGGAAAAGATCTAAACGTGATGTTCCCAATGATTACAACGATTGATGAATTAAAAGAAGCCAAAAAACTTTTATATGCGGAATTAAAACGCGAGCAAGAAAAAGAAGGCATTTTGCCCACATCTATTCAAATCGGAACTATGATTGAAGTGCCGTCCTTATTGTTTCAACTTGATGAGCTTGTTGAAGAAGTTGACTTTGTTTCCATCGGAACAAATGATTTAGCACAATTTTTCTTTGCTACAGATAGAACCAATCCGATTATTTGGGATAAATATGATGCTTTATCCCCTGCGTTTTTAAAAGCACTCCAACAAATCTTGATGGCTTGCGAAAAGAAAAATATTCCTTGTTCGGTTTGCGGTGAAATGGCTTCACGACCATTAGAAGCCTTTACATTAATCGCCTTAGGGTTCACACATTTATCCATGAACCCGGCCTCATTAGGAAGCATCAAAGCCGTTACAAGAACAACCAACAGACAAGAAGCAAATCATTTTATAAATACGCATCTTAACGATTCGGATGCCAGTTTACGAACATTATTAAAAGCATTTGCCACAGATCACAATATTTTAATTTAAAAAGAGAGGAAGAAAATGACAACAAAAGCAATTATACTCGGAGCCGGAATGGGCAAACGGATGGGAACTGATCTTCCAAAAGTTTTGCATACAATTTGTGATGTTCCAATGATTAATATTTTATTGGATACCGTAAAAAAAACAGGCATAGAGGATATCACCGTTGTTATCGGTCCGAATATGGAAAACGTTAAACAAGCTGTTTCTCCAATTAAAACCGTTGTTCAAACAGAAAGATTGGGAACAGCACACGCCGTTTTAGCCGCTGAATCCGAAATTCAACCGTTTGACGGAAATGTTTTAATTTTGTTTGGTGACCAACCGCTTTTTTTACCGGAAACATTAACCAAAATGATTGAAAAATGCGAAAACGGAACTGATGTTGCCATTTTAGGATTTATCCCTGAAGACCCAAGAAGATATGGTCGGCTTATTATGGGCGAAAACGGCCTTGATTCCATTGTGGAATATAAAGATGCAACAGACGTTCAACGCGCTATTAAACTTTGTAACTCAGGCGTTATGTGTGTTAACGGAAAATATTTATTAGGTCTTTTAAAAGAAATTGACAATCAAAATGCAGCCGGTGAATATTATTTAACAGATATTGTGAAAAAAGCTAAAAATAGAGGCTTAAGCAGAGATATTGTTATCGGAGATGCTGCGGAATTGCATGGGGTCAACACACCGGAAGAATTAGAGTTGGCTGAAGAAATTTATAAAAAAAGGATGAGTGCATGCTAGCATTATTTTCAAAAGTTTTATTGGTTGGCGTTTTAGTGGCCATTGTTTGTTGGGTCATCGCTCTTTTTTCCACTGATTTTTTCACAGCTCACTGCACCGATAAATTACTTTCATGCCTTCCCTCCTCTGAAGAAAAATGGCATACACAAATTTTAATCGGGATTAAATGTGTTTTTCAAAACTTGGGATGTGTCGGAAAAGAGTTTATTTCTATTTTTAAATAAAAGGAGGCTTCATGAGTGTTTTATTAGCAGATATCGGAGGAACAAATATCAGAGTGATGCTTTTAAAGGAAACGGAAATTTCATCGCTAAATTATTATAAAACCAATGATTATAACACTCTTCAAGAAGTTTTAAGCACTTATTTAAAAACAACCGGCGTAACTCCAAAAAAAATGGTTTTGGGTGTTGCCGGTGTCATTCAAAATGGCATAACAAAACTGACCAATGCTGATTTTACAATTAATTTAAATGAGCTAAAAAAAACATATCCTGATACTGATATTTTACTCGTTAACGATTTTGAATTACAAGGTTGGGGCATTTTAAAAGCAAAAGAAAAAGATTTACGTCCCCTTGCAGATGAAACAAAAGAAAGTTTTGGTCGAAAGCTTGTTTTGGGTCCGGGAACCGGTCTTGGAAGCTGTTTTCTTATTCCGCATCATGAAGAATATCAAGTTCTATCCTCTGAAGCAGGGCATTCCTCTTTATCCGCGATTACTCCTAATCAACAAAAAATTTTGGCAGAAATAACTAAAGAAGAATCGCCTTTATCATTTGAAGACATTCTTTCGGGTTCCGGTTTGTTACACCTTTATCAAGCAATTTTAAAAATCAATCAACAAGCTCAAGATTCCTCTTGGATAAGCGAAACCGAATCCATGAAAAACGCATTTAAAATTTCAGAAACTTCAGAAGCCGATATTTTTCCTCTTCGCCCAAAAGAAGTTACTGAACTTGCCATTAAAAATGATGAAATTGCCTTATTAACTTTTTGGTATTTCTTTGAGTTTTTGGGTATTTATGCTTCAAATTTAGCTTTAACACTAAAAACTAAGGCCGGCGTTTATTTGGTGGGCAATCTTTTAAATCAACAAATGATAAGAAGCTTATTTCTTAAATCAAATTTTAAAAAATATTTTTATTATAAAAAATCTTTTGCCGATTATTTGAAAAATATCCCTGTTTTCTTGGTTGAACAGCAAGATATTCAACTAAACGGCCTTGTTTATTTAGCAAAAAACGCTTAAAAATAAACACATTATAAAAAAAATTGATTTTTTATAAAAAAAAACTTGCATATTCAAAAGTTTTCTGCTATTAATTATAGCACGCCTTGGGGGTGTAGCTCAGCTGGTTAGAGCGCCTGCCTGTCACGCAGGAGGCCGAGGGTTCGAGTCCCTTCACTCCCGCCATTTAAGACCGCATTCGCGGTCTTTTTTTTATGCGTGAAAGAACTCTCACCCAAGGGTTCTCGTCCAATTCCAACTATCAACTCATCCGAATGAAAAAACTTTCATTCTTCTTCGTTGAGTTTCATTGGCTTTCCTTGAAAGAAATGTCGCTTTTGGACATTTCTTTCTTCGCGCTCACTCCCGCCATTTAAAGACCGCATTCGCGGTCTTTTTTTATGCATGAAAGAACTCTCACCCAAGGGTTCTCGTCCAATTCCAACTATCAACTCATCTGAATGAAAGTTTTTTCATTCTTCTTCGTTGAGTTTCATTGGCTTTCCTTGAAAGAAATGTCGCTTTTGGACATTTCTTTCTTCGCGCTCACT